>CAIKRN010000129.1 GCA_903829855.1 uncultured Opitutia bacterium | reverse complement strand
GGGGATCCTCGCGGTCATCGAAAGCTACCCGGAGATCCGGGCTCAGGGGCTCTTCAATGATTTGAGTAAGCAACTCATCGAGACGGAAGACCGCATCGCGCTGGCCCGCGGGTATCACAATAACATCGCGACGTTCTATAATACGCGGATTCAGCGCGTACCCGACGCCTATGTCGCCCGCATCGTCTCGATGCAGCCGGCCGAACTATTCAAGGCCGAGGGCTTCGAGCGGGTGGCGGTGGGCGTGAAGTTCTAGGCCCCGGGCGGTGGCGGCTGGTCAAATAGGTCATTATTAAAGAGTTTTAAGATAGATAATCGTCAACGCCCGTTAATTCGCCCGATTTTGGATTGGGGCCTCGCTTAACCGCCGAGGCGCGTTACGCCTTGATGCGTGCAATCAGATACGGTCATCATCGCCGGCGTTGGTTTCTTCACGGCCACCATCAGCCTGTTCTTAGCCCTGGGGGATAATCGGAAGCAGCGCCTGCTGGATGATACCCCCATCTCGAAGGCGCTTGGAGTTTTCATCGGCGAAGTGGAACTCGTGGGCAAATGCGTTCGCAAGGACCCACCGCTTAGCTACCTGGCCGGAAAACCGTGCGTGCAATACCGTTGGAATATTATCGAGCACTGGGAGCGGATCACGGTGAAATTCTCCAGTAAGGGCATCCCTTATCCATCGACCGAGAGGGGCTCCGAACTCGTGGCCTCCGGCGGCGGAGCCGTCGGCTTCTACCTGCAGGATGAGACGGGTGTCGTCTGGATTGAGCCGAAGGGAGCTGAGCTCACTTCGAGGGTTATTTTCAGTGAATTCATCCACCGCGACGAAAAGATGTATTACGCCAAGGGTCCTGCCGAGGAGGTTGGTGGCTCGACTGGCTACCGCACTTTCACGGAGCACGCCTTGCCGATTGGCACGACCCTTTTCATCCGAGGGCGGGCGAGCGAACGGCCGGACGCCGTCGCCGCCCAGATTAAGTATGATGAAAGGGAGGAGATGTTCATCATTACAGATAAGAAAGAAGCTGAACTCAGCCTACGCATGGGCTTTTTATCGACGTGGTTGAACTTCGCGGGGGCGACGGCCGCCTTCCTCTCGGTCCTCGTCCTGTTCGCAGGTCCGTCTCCGGTCTTCGCCTCGATCTTCGGCTTCCTGGATATGGTTTTTGGCAAAAAACATTCCACGGAGATGTTCAATAGAGGGCTCGATGGTGTGCACGGTTACGTTTTCGTCAGCCTGCTGCTCGGGGTCGGCCTCTATCACCTGACCCGCGGGCTCTTCTGGTCTTGGATGGCTTTTAATAGCATGATTGGACTGCGCAACCGCGTGGCTCAGGCCTATTCGCTCATCGATGTGCAGTTGAAGCGCCGCAAAGACTTGATCGAGCGTTTCGTCGTGTGCGTCAAGGGCTTCCGCGAACATGAGGCCTCCGTGCAGACGCTGCTGGCCGCAGCCCGGGCGCAGGTAGGCGGCGATCCGCTCAAGGCGCTCGCCCCAGGGATCCTCGCGGTCATCGAAAGCTACCCGGAGATTCGCGCCCAGGGTCTCTTCAATGATTTGAGTAAGCAACTCATCGAGACGGAAGACCGCATCGCGTTGGCCCGCGGTTATCATAATAACATCGCGACCTTTTATAATACCCGCCTTGAGCGTATTCCGGACAGCTACCTTGCGAACTTCGTTAAGATGAAGCCGGAACCTTTGTTCGAGGCCGAAGGCTTCACTTACCATCCGTCGGCCGTGGCCTTCTGATTAGGCTACCCACGCGTCGCGGCCGAGCAGCTGCGAGCAGAGGCGGTGCGCCGACCAGAAACCGTCTTCGTGGAAGCCGTAACGCTGCCACGCCCCGGTGAAATGCACCCGCGCCCTAGGCCGAGCGTTGAGCCCAGGAATCTCCGCCTGGGCCGCGACGGCT
>CAIKRN010000128.1 GCA_903829855.1 uncultured Opitutia bacterium | reverse complement strand
TTCGTCGAACTTCGACATCATCGAAGCCGGCCTGCGCTGCGTGCAGGGCAAGGCCATCGTGAATTCGATTTCCCTCAAGGAAGGCGAAGCAGAGTTTATCCGCCGGGCGCGCCTTTGCCGTCGCTACGGTGCAGCCATGATTGTCATGGCGTTCGACGAAAAGGGTCAGGCCGCGACACTCATCGATAAGGTCCGCATCTGCGTGCGCGCCTTCGGCATCCTCACCCAACAAGCGGGCGTCGACCCGCAGGACATCATCTTTGATGCGAACATCCTGACCGTCGGCACGGGGATGAAGGAGCACAACCGTTACGCGCTTGATTTCATCGAAGCCGTCACGGAAATCAAACGCCTGTGCCCGGGCACCCGCACGTCGGGTGGCCTGTCGAACGTGTCCTTCGCTTTTGCCGGCAACAACCCCGTCCGCGAGGCCATCCACTCCGTCTTCCTCTACCACGCGATTAAGGCCGGACTGGACATGGCGATCGTCAACGCCGGGATGCTCGAGGTCTACACTGAAATCAACCCCGAGCTGCGCGACCTCGTCGAAGACCTCGTGTTGTGCCGCCGCGAAGATGCCACGGACCGCCTGATGGAGGCCGCCCCGCGTTTCGCCGGCACCAAGACCGAAGTCGATACCTCCAAGAAGAACGAGTGGCGTTCGCTGCCGGTGGCGGGACGCCTCGCCCATGCGCTGGTGCGGGGCATCGATGACTTCGTCGTCGCTGACACCGAGGAAGCGCGCGTCGCCCTTGGCCGCCCATTGCTCGTGATCGAAGGCCCGCTGATGGACGGCATGCGTGTCGTCGGTCAGCTCTTTGGTGAAGGGAAGATGTTCCTCCCGCAGGTGGTCAAGTCGGCCAAGGTCATGAAGACCGCCGTCGCCCACCTCGAGCCCTTCATGGCCGCCGAGAAAGTCGGCGGCTCCACCCAGGGCAACTTCCTCATCGCGACCGTGCGCGGCGACGTCCACGACATCGGCAAGAATATCGTCGGCGTGGTGCTCTCGTGTAATAATTACGCCGTCACCGACCTGGGAGTCATGACGCCCACGCAGAAGATTGTCAGCGAAGCCCAGCGTCTGAAGCCCGATTTCATCGGCCTGTCCGGTCTGATCACCCCTTCGCTTGAAGAGATGGTGACCGTCGCCAAGGAACTGAAGCGCGTCGGCATCAACACCCCGCTCCTCATCGGCGGGGCCACGACTTCCAAGGAGCACACCGCCATCAAGATCGCTGAGCATTACGATGGCCCCATGGTCCACGTCGGGGATGCCTCGCTCGTCACGACCGTGTGCAGCGATCTCCTCAACCCCGCCAAGCGAGACAGCTTTATCGCCGAACTCCGCACCAGCCAGGCCGAGATGCGTGTCGCCTACGACAAGCAGCAGCCGGCCGTGGTCATTCCGCTCGCCGAGGCGCGCGCACGTCCGCTCGTGACCGCCGCACCCGTGCAGCCCGCGCCACGTCAGCCGGGTGTCACCGTGTTTGACAACATCGACCCGGCCGCCGTCGCCGAGCTCATCGATTGGACACCTTTCTTCGTCACGTGGTCGCTCAAGGGCGCTTTCCCGCAGATCTTTAAGTCAGCCAAATATGGTCATGAAGCGCGTAAGCTCTTTGATGCGGCCCGGGTCGAGCTCGACGGACTGATCCGCGAGAAACGCTTCCGCCTGCGCGGCGTCGCCGGCCTCTGGGCGGCGCGACGCGTCGGGGATGACGTCGAAGTCTTCGGCGATGCGGCCCAGACCAAGAAACTCGGCCGCTTCCACTTCCTGCGCGACCAGCGTCAGCGTCCGAAGGTGGACACCTGTCGCTCACTGGCGGATCTCGTATCGGGCGACCAGGGCGACCACCTTGGGGCGTTCGCCGTCACGGCTGGCCAAGAGATCGAAGATTACGCCGCCTCGTTCAAGCATACCGACCCCTTCCGCCAGATTCTCATCCAGGCCCTCGCCGATCGCTTGGCCGAAGGTTGTGCCGAGTGGCTGCACCGCGAAGTGCGCATGAAACTTTGGGGTTACGCACCGAGCGAAGCCCTCACCGTCGAAGAACTCGTCGACGAGAAGTATGCCGGCCGTCGTCCCGCCGCTGGCTATCCCGCGTGCCCCGAGCACACCGAGAAAGCCGAAATCTGGCGCTTGCTCGATGCGGATCGCCTTGGTTGCACCCTGACCGAATCGTTTGCCATGAATCCGGCGGCGTCAGTGTCGGGCCTCTACTTCGGCAACCCCAAGTCTATCTACTTCGACGTCGATCATCTCGGCCGCGACCAGGTCGAGGACTACGCCAAGCGCAAGGGCTGGAGCATTGAGCAGGCCGAGAAGTGGCTGCGCCCCGTGCTTGGTTACAAGACCTGACCATGGAAGCGCGTGAAAGGGAGAAGCTTGTCACGATCGTCGGCGCGGAGGATGCCGCTGTAGTCGAACGATTCCTCCGTGGGTGCGCTTTGTGTAAGCTCGTCGAGGCCGCGGATGGCGCCGACAGCGACTGGCCCGAGTGGGCGCGAGCCGCCGCCGTACTGCAGCGCTGGCTCGAGGCCGCCGGACGCGACGCCGACGCCGAGCGCAAGCTCGGGTATATTCATTGTACCGTTGAGGCGCAGAAGGTCGTGCCGACCGCGATTCGCCCCGCGTTATCGGAGGCGGTCGCGAGGATGTTGAAGGAGTATGGATTTACGGAGGAGTGAAGCGGGGCGGGCGCGGCGCGGGGATCGGTGGCGAAGCAAATGCCGCTGAGGGAGAGTATGGAGTATGGAGAGAGACAAGCCGCCGAACGGTGAACGCCAAGGTAGGGGCGAGGCTACGCCGCGGCCTTTAGGATTAATAGGGCATGACGTAGTCCTGCCCCTACCCTGCGGCCACCATCCGGCGGCCACGGGCTGAGGCAGGCGCTTACTTGGCCGAGGAAAACTTGGTGAGGATCACGCCGTGGCCAGGGAGGCTCAGCGGGAGGCTGTCCTTGGAAGTGTCGAGTGAGATGATGTCCTTCTGACGCCATAGATC
>CAIKRN010000127.1 GCA_903829855.1 uncultured Opitutia bacterium | reverse complement strand
TCATCGAGTCGGAACTCGCTCTTCTGTTTCTTCGGCCCGTGGCATTCCACGCAGTGCTTTTCAAAGATTGGCTGCACCTCCGACTCGAAAGAGACGGCGCAGGCATTCGCTACCGACAGGAATAGGGTGGCGACGAACAGTTGGCGGGTGGGTATGAGGTTCAATTTATTTGTACGTTACTGGACTTTCCATCGGCCCCAGAGTTTAGGGGTGAGTTCGGCTTCACTAGGGACGTCGGCGGTGATGGCGGTGGCTTTATTGCTCCAGTAAACGCGTTGGGTGGTCTGGTTGTTGGCGCCGCGGAGCACGCCGAGGTCGGCGGTGACTATGTCGTTCGCCTTGGGCTTCCAGTGCAGGGTGGCGAGGGGTACGCTGATTTCGAAGTTCCCTGTGCCATCCGTGGCAAAGGCGACCTGCGCCGTCACATCTTCCACGCTGTCGATGTAAATGGTACGCCAGGGGCTGCTGAAGGCGACGGGTTGTTTGGTGCCAGCAACCTTGGACCGATAGAGCATGGCGTGGGGCTTGCCCTTGACGAGGGTGACGAGCAAGCGCTGGTCGGTGTCCGTTTGCAGCATGAGGTCAAGGCAGCCTCCGGTCTTAAAGAAGGCGGAAGGGGTCTCTCCGCTGTTGCTGAGGAGATTCTTCTCCGTCGTACGCCAGGCGGCATAGAGTCGATCGCCGCTCAGCCTAACCGCGGCGCTGACTTCATAGGGACGGGAGTCGCTGTTGAAGTTGGCTTTGGTCCCGCGTCGATCGATGTCTGCCCAGTCGGTCGTCAGGGGCCAGTCATCGAGTTTGCCATCCACGGTGGGGGCAGTGGCGTTCATGGGCACGGTAAGGATGCCCGTGCCACGGCTTTTTTGCCGGGCGACTTCGGCACGGTCGAACCATTCGCGGGCTTTTTCCAAATCACCCGTGGTGACGGTGAGGCTTTGATCTGGCAGACGCTTCAAAGTCTCGAGGCCATCGACGCGCACGAGGCTGGTCCGGGCGCCATCGATGAGGAAGACTTTGCCATCGGGTGTCTGCGTCATGCTGGGCCAGAAGTTTTCATCGTGCAGGGAGACATCGGTGACGTCCATATTGCGCGTAGCGACCGGGGCAGCCCAGTTCGGCCGCAAACGGATATCATTAAATAGGGTGCCGACGAACATGCCGTCGGCGGTGAAGAGGTACATGTTCCCCATGTTGGCATTGATGCCGAACATCGGGCCAGCGGGGCCTTGGATGAAATCGCCGAGCAGGCGGGTGTGCCCGACAACCATGCCGGGCCGATCTGGGACAGCCGCTTCATGGCTAGCATGCAAACCGGGCCATGTACTGGGGTAATTCCAGCGGGGTTCGCCCTTGAGTGTGCCGCCGAGTCCATAGGGAGAGAACGGTGCGGCGGCGTTGGTCGAGATGCTCCATTCCGCACCGAGTAACGTCTGATTACCTCCGCTGGAAGGGGGGCGGCCACCGGCCGGGCCGAGTCGGGTCGGCTTAAAGTCATATTGGGGGACGCCCTGGGCATCGAAACCCGTCGAGCTGAAGAGCGCCGTATCCTCGCCGAGTTGCGTGACAACGAAACCGAGATCACGGGTGACGGTTACGCCGCGGGCCGAGCCTTTGATCATCTTCAGTTCATTAACCTGCGGCTGGCCGTCATGGTTGGTGTCGACCCAGAGGAAGGTGGCGTGCTTGTCGGGCTGAGGGTTTTCCTTATCGGGCGTCGTTCCTTCTGGCCAGGCGGTTCGGAATTCAGGTTTACGGAGAAACTCCCACGCGTGCGCATCGCCGAAGGCGGCGACGAGTCGGGCGGATTGGCCGTCGTCGCGCCAGATGAAAGCAGCATTATCGCCGCCCGTTGGGGTGTGTGTGTAGCAACTGGTGAAGTAGCGGGTGCCATGGCTGGCATGTGGGTAGAGTGGCCAATCAGGCGAGTAAGGACCGTAATGGGCTTCGAGGAGCGGGTCAGGTCGGGCAAAGACCCGTTTCAATTGGTCCGTGCCATTTTTCCAATCGAGCGCGAACTCCATGCCGCGGTAGAAGAACTTTCCTGCATCCTGCGAATCGAGGACGCCACCGCCGCCGTATTCTGCGGGGCCGTAGAAGGTGCGGTCGAGTTTACCTTCCTTCGACCAGACGGAAACCCGTCGCGGATTGTTGTCGGCTTCCGCGATCCACAGGCGACCTTGTGAATCAAGGGCAATGCCGTTGGGGTTGTTCAGGTGTTGCGGATCATAGTCGCCACCCATGGGGGCTCCTGGTTTGCCGATCTTCCGGAGGGGTTTCCCGGTGGCGCTATAGATTTTGATTTGATGGGCGTTGCCGCGATCACTGATGAGTAGCTCGCCCGTGGGGCTGACGATGAGATGTCGCGGGTCTTCGAGCCCATCGGTAATCAGGGTCTCGGCTTGGGTGGCTTTGGCTGAAGCAAAGGCGAGTAGTTGGCGTCCGCTGAGAACTAGCATGCGCCCCTGAGCGTCAAACGTAATGCCCCGCGGGCTCTCGACGGGGAGGCGGCCGGTGATGGCGCCGGCTTTGGCGTCGATGAAGATCAGTTCATTCTGCCGCAGCATCGCGCAGACGATTAACCCGTCGTGCACCGCGATGGCGCTGAGGACGAATTGCCGATCCCCGCCTTCAAAGCCTTCGAGGACGGCAGGCTGCGGGTCGGTGGGCTTTTTCGGGCGCGGATCTTCGCCGAGCTGGGTTTTGAAGATGGGTTGATCGCCGAAGGTCGTGGTTTTGGCGGTGAGGCGCAGTTCGCCCTCCCAGACGGAGCCGACGTAACAGAGGTGCGTGGCGGCGGCGTTGGCACCCGTATCAACGGCAAGGGTGGGTGCACCAGTCCAATTTCCTCCGACCCAGCCCTGGCCACCGAGCTTGGTGCCATCTTCATGGAGCCACTGTAACCCGTGTCCGCCTTCCGCAATGTAGCAACCGGTGAAGATCAAGGGCTTCCCGTCGGCGGTGCGTGATCCGGGGACGGTGGCGATACTGGTGGGTGGCGTGTGGGTCGTGCCCCAACAGCCGGTCTTGTCCGCGGTCTCCCAAGCCGGCTTGCCGGCGCTGTAGAGGCTGAATTCGTAGTGGAGGCTCAGCGGCTTGCGCCAAAGGCCACGTACGGTGTAGTCGCCTGGCGCCACCGGGCGGGTCGGGATATTATAGACGCCGTGGCGGGCGGCTTCGGGGTCGCGGAGGAGGTCATCACTGCCATCCCACCACGCGATATTCGCCCCGGCGGGGAAGGGGGTCTCGCTGACGAGGTTACGCACGCGGCGGCCCGCTTGGTCTTCGATGACCAAGGTCACCAAGCCCGCCTCGGGGAGCGTGAAACGCACAGGAATCGGCGGAGACTCTTCGCGCGACTTAGGTAGGACGATGCTCCCCAGTGCTTTATTGTTAAGCGGTACCAGTGCCATCAACTCACCGAGCCAGACACGTTTGCCGTCTCGATCGCTTTTCTCCAAGTGTCCGCCTTTGCTCCCTTTCGTAACGGCGGTGATGCGCACTCGGATGGCCCGCGTGCTGACCGGGTGGTCGAAGGCAATCCAGTTAGGTCCGAGCGCGCTGGGGTAGAAGGTTTTCAGATTTTCGCCGGTGCCGACGTGCGTCCAAGCCGTGGCCGGTGCCTCGCGAACATTCGCATCGTCGGTGCCGGTGAAGGCGTCGACCTCGCAGGCAGCAAAGCCCGTCCAGAGTAGACAGAGTCGCTCTAGGTTGACGGCTTGCGGCCAAGTGAGCGTGAAGATTTCTGGATGCTCCGCCGAAATCGCAATGGG
>CAIKRN010000126.1 GCA_903829855.1 uncultured Opitutia bacterium | reverse complement strand
CTTCGTCTTCGATAAGAACCTCAAGCTCCGCTACCAGGGACGCTTCGACGACTCCCGCTTCTACGATGACAGCACCGTGAAGTCTAAGGATTGCCAGAATGCCGTGGACGCGATCCTGGCGGGCAAGCCCGTCGCCCTCGAACTCACCAAGCCCATGGGCTGCTCCACCAAGTGGCGCGAAAAGAAGGTCATGCACGATGCTAAACACGAAGCCTGGGCTAAGACCCCGGTGACCGTTGAACTCATCGACAAGGCGGGCATCGCCAAACTACGCGCCAATACCACCAACAAATACCGCGTGATCAACGTCTGGGCCACCTGGTGCGCCCCATGCGTCAAGGAATTCCCTGACCTCGTTGAAATCTCCCGCAAGTTCGACATGCGTGATTTCGAGTTCATCTCGATCAGCCTCGATAAGCCTGAAGACAAAGCGAAAGCCGAAGCGTTCCTCTTTAAGCACGCGGCTGGCCTCAGCAAGAAAGTTGAAAACTCCCTCAAGGCCGAACACCGCACGACCAACAGCTACCTCTTCGCTGGCAGCGGCGATGACCTCGCCGCCGTCTTGGACAAGGACATGGCTGGCCCGATCCCTCACACCATCGTCGTGGCTCCGGGCGGTGAAATCGTCTACCGCCACACGGGCATCATCGACCTCGCTGAGACCGAGAACGCCATTCTCGATAAGATGAATCGCTTCTACTCGCCCACGGCGGCCAAGAAGTAATTGAGAGCCGACAGTTGACCCTCACGAGGCCGGGCTAGTCCCGGCCTCGTCCGTTCTTCCCTTTCTCTGCTGGCGGTCTACAAATGACCCATGAGTTCGCCCCCACTCATCCTTTCCCTGTGCCTGCAGGCGCTCCTTATTCTCGGGGTGTGCACCCTTGCCGGGAAGCTTGCGACCAAACTCGGGCAACCCTCCGTGGTTGGCATGATGATCGCTGGAGTGTTACTCGGCCCATCGCTCCTTGGGCTGATTTGGCCGGTGGAGCAGGCATGGATGTTCCCGCCAGAGACACGGCTATGGTTAAAAGCTGCGGCGGAACTTGGTGTCGGCGGTTATCTCTTCTGCGTTGGACTTGATTTTGACCTAGCCAAAGTGCGGGAGCGTGGCCGATTGACCGTGGCGGTGGCTTCGGCCGGAGTGATGGTCCCGTTCTTACTGGCCATACCCTTGGCGATCGCGACCCAGGATGTACCAGGCTGGTTTTTGGGTAATCCATCGCTGGGGCAGCAAGTTTTGTTTTTAGGCGCGGCCCTCTCGATCACCGCTTTCCCAATGCTTGTCTGGATTGTGCGTTCGAAGGGTCTCGCAAATTCGCCCATGGGCCTCGTTGCGATTTCCGCCGGAGCCATCGGGGATGCCTTTGCGTGGATTATCCTCGCTGTCGTCCTCGCCTCTTTCGGCGGTAACCCCGATGTCATTTTCCGCTGCCTCTTCGGCGGCATCCTCATGATCGCGGTAGCCCGTTACCTCATGCCGCGACTACTGGCCGGCCTCGCCGCTGACTGCGAAAAAAGGCGAAGCTTACGCGGGTCGACGATGCTGGCCGTGGCCGTACTTTTCCTAGCCTTTGTGTCCTTTAGCACTTGGTGCGGCATGCATTCCGTCTTCGGAGGTTTCCTGTGCGGTTTAGCGATACCCAAAGGCGAACTGAATCACCGTCTACGGGTGATTGAACCCATAGTCAGTGCTTGGGTCTTGCCGTTTTTCTTCGCCTTTTCCGGACTCCAAACCCGCTTGGATTTCCTCCTCGCTCCCTCGGCTCTCTGGCTACTGACGCTCGTGGTCGCAGTGTCATTACTTGGCAAGGGCGGGGCATGTTGGTGCGCCGCACGTTGGGCTGGGCTGGATGCAGCGGCGGCGGGGGGCGTCGCATCGCTCATGAACGCCCGCGGGCTCATGGAATTGATTCTCCTAAATGTCGGGCTGGCTGCCGGCCTCGTGGGCACCGTGCTTTTCTCCGTCCTCGTAGCCATGGCAATTATCACCACGCTGTTGGCTGGACCGCTCTTCGAATGGACCTACGGCCGGCGAGCGCGCCGATCGGGTGAGTACGGCGGACTCTAAACACTTCAAGCGGACAGGGCGATGGTGTGCTCGATCGGATTAAGCCAAATCTTCACACGCTGCATCCAGGATGGTCCGATGATGGCATCAATGTTCAGCAAGGAGAGAAACGTACGCATCGGGACCGGAGACAGCCCGCCGCAAGTATGCGTAGGTGTCGGGCCACAATGTTCCACCAACCCCAAACCTTGGAAAGTGAAGGGGATATGGTAAGAGCGAGAGATGTCCAAGGCGCCGAACATCGGGCTGAAATCCTTGAAGCCCGTCAGCTGTTTCAGGCCTTCGCTAAAATGGTCGTCCGCATAGTATCCGTACTGCGCGCCCGTATCCCAGAGCACCACGGCCTTGCGACCATTGAGGGTGACTTGCAGCATCGGGATATCGGAGGTCGGCACCAGCGAGTAGGGGGCAGCGGTGTAACCTTCGGGAATATCATCGCCCGCCGTGAGCTGCCGATTGGCGACATCGAAGAACAAGGTCGTCCGGGCTAAAAGGTCCATGCCGATGAGGGCATCCACCTGCACGCCGATCTCGGCTGATAGTTTATCGAATGTGAAGCCCATGTAGCCGCCTTTGTTTACTCCGTGATTCTCATTCTGCCAGGTCATCCGGCCCGTGACCGAGGCACTCCAAGGAGCCCCCGTATCAATGAGCGTGCGACCCTCGGGCAGGTCGATAAAGAGGTGCCGGTGGAGCACATAGAGCTGGTAAGTACAGACCATGGTGCGATTGGGTGAGTTAAGAGCCATAAGGTGACTGTTAGTATTAGGGTTTAATTTAAAAGCAGACATCCTACTGTCAACGATGTGCTGAAGGTCAGTTTCGTGGGCAATTGGACGAGATCTAGGTGCAAAGGGAATCGGGGGGACGGAGGCATCATACCAGAAGAACGAAAACTGCGTATATCGATAAAAACGATGGAGTGTATCCATCGCGGGAGGCCAGCAGGGCGCCTCTCGGTGCACAGGAAGCAAAGAGGCCCCGGATCGGGTGATCCGGGGCCTCTGGAAGGCTTCTGGAGGTCTGATTAGGCCTTCTTCACCTTAACCCACTGCTTGGTCTTCGCGGACTCCAGGACGGCGTCGCAGACATACTGAGTACCGAGGGCGTGACGGAAATCCGGGTAGGCCTTAGGGGCCTTTGGATCGTCGAGGCTCTTGAGGAACTCCGCGAGGGCATGGGTGAAGGAGTGTTCGTAGCCGAGGCAAAGGCCGGGGACCCACCAGTTACCCGAGTATGGATGATCGCCATCGGAGGTATGGATACTGGCCCAACCACGGCGGTCGCCGGGGACGGCGTGGTCGAAGTAGTTCAAGCGATTGAGGTCGTGGAGGTCCCACTGCAGGGACTTCTTCTCGCCGTTGATCTCGAACGTGTAGAGCGCCTTGTGGCCGCGGGCGTAGCGGGTCGACTCGAACTGAGCGAGCGAACCGTTCTCGAAGCGGCAGAGGAAGATACAAGCGTCGTCGATGGTGACGGGGTGAACCTTGCCAGTGGCGGTGTGCACGCGTTCCTTGATGAACGTCTCGGTCATCGCGGAAACTTCGGTGATGTCACCGTTGATCCAGCGGGCGGTATCGATGCAATGCGCGAGCAAGTCGCCCGTTACGCCGGAACCAGCGGCCGCCGCGTCGAGGCGCCAGAGGCCAGCGCCGCCCTGAGGTAGCTCAGTGGAGATAGTCCAATCCTGGAGGAAATTGGCGCGGTAGTGGAAGACGCGTCCGAGTTCGCCAGCCGCCACGATGTTCTTCGCGAGCGTCACGGCAGGGAGGAAGCGGTAGTTATACCAAACGAGATTCGGAAGGCCGGATTTCTCGACGGCCTCCACCATCTTTTCACCCTGGGCACCGTTGAGGGCGAGGGGCTTTTCGCAGAGGATCATCTTACCGTGCTTGATGCACTCTAGCGCGATCTCGGCGTGCGAGTCATTCGGCGTGCAAATATCGATGGCGTCGATGTCCGCGCGGGCAACGAGCTTGCGCCAATCGGTTTCATGCGAGGCGTAGCCCCACTTTTCAGCGAAGTCCTTGACCTTGGCTTCGTCGCGACCGCAGACGGCCTGGCGGACGATGTGGTGACCGGCGGTCAGCTTGTCCTTCGGGAAGAAGTGGCCGACCTGTGAGTAGGCGTTGGAGTGGGTACGGCCCATGAAGCCGTAACCAATGAGACCGATGCGAATGGCTTTAGACATG
>CAIKRN010000125.1 GCA_903829855.1 uncultured Opitutia bacterium | reverse complement strand
ATGGGGGGAGCAGCGAGGAAGCGCATGAAGTTCGCAACCTTCTCGAAATCCGCCAAACCTGTAGCGTCGGGCTGATCTTCGGGATCCTGCACGAGGTCATATTTCTTCAGGAGCTCCTGATTGCCGTTAGGTGCATTCTCCGTGGGGAAATACTTATTCGTGACGCCCATCTCGTTGCGATAAGCATCGGCGGCGAAAGCCGTGACGGTGGCCTGCTGGGCCTTCCAGCCGAAGCGGCCGGCCATGCGCTTACCGCTGACGATATCCGTCACCCAGCCCACGCGACCGTGAATCTGCTCATTGCCATACTGCCGGGCGTTACGGACGATTTCCGAATCAGGGATCGCTTCCATCAGACCGAGGCCGAAGAGCGGCGTCGAATTGCGATGGATGACCACATTGGCGATCGAAGGCACAAACTCCTGGGCTTCTGGCACGATGGCGTTTTCCTGAAGGAGTGAGCCGCCCAGGGAATCGAGCGGATCGAACTTTCCGTGGATCGTCATGCCGAAACGCGTGACGTTGACCGAGCTACCGCCGCCGGTGACCGGCGACGAGTGACAAGCGACGCACGAGTCGCGGTTGAAGATTGGGCCGAGGCCGCCCTCGACGGATTCGGCTTTCTCGAAGTCGTCCTTGCCGTTCAGGAAGAGGTTGACCTGGCTTGCCGTCAGGCCGGGGAGCGGATCACCGAACTGCGTGAGCACTCCGGGGATGAACGGACGATTGTCACCGACGTGGTTGGGCTTGTGGGCGCGAACAGCAGGAGCCTTGCCGGGTTGGCCGGAGGCGTTGGGGGTGTCGATCGCAACGGCCTGCGAGGCCGCGGCGAGCACCGCGAGGAGAGCGATGATGCGTGGGTTGATCATGGTTTTTTAGTTTTGGTTACGGAGCCCTTTGCGCTTCCGTACATACCATTAAATCATGCACTCCACCGATGGGAAGATGTGTAGAGTTACTTTTGGATGAAGGGAAAATTAAGAGAGGATAGAGGTAGGGGCGCGACTGCGTCGCGTCGGTTGGTCAAGGCCTCCCGAGAATAGAGACCCATCATAAAACGCCGACACGTGTCGCGAACGGACGCCACGCAGTGGCGCCCCTACCTTAGGCAGCCCGGCGGAGGCCTGGGCGAAACAACCATTTATCAATCGATTAAAGGGGTGGTCACGCATGAAGGAGTCATTAAAAAGACGTAATGCCCCTGAAGCGTTTCTTTACGTACCTGCTCACCCTCCCCTGCCTGGCCTTGGTGGCCAATGAGGTGGGCCTTGAGTCGACCAGCCCGAGTCGCTTCGGAGCGAAGTTCAGCGAAGCCGGCGGCAAGACCGTGGCTGAATTCAACGGCGACCACGGCGTCTTCGCTTTTGTAAGCTTCACCGAGAAAGGCGAATGGTCCGTCGAGGCACAGGTCTCGCTGCCCAAAGGTAAAACGGCGACGCTCACTGGCAAGATTGCGGGCCAGACCTTTAGCCCTGACGCCAAAGTCGAGGGCACGGGCAAACCTGAGTGGATTGCCCTCGGCACATTCAACGCCCTCGCAGCAGTCCCGGCGTTCCTGCAACTCGAAGCCAAGGAACGCAAAGGTGCGGTGACCGTGCATGGTTATCGTTTCACGTGCGCCGCTCATAAAGAAGCCAAGGCGACGGCCACGCCCCTGTTACACCTTAAAACCGCGTACACGGAATCGCCGGAAATTTCGGTTGGCGATCGCGGCGGCGTCGGCGCCGCCACGATTCAAAAAGCGGGCGGGCGCCTACTTATCCCCGTCGTCGTCGAGAAACCCGGCGTCAAGAACGTCGCCGTACGCTACACCGCCAGCGCCGGAGCCAAGGCGACCGTGAACGTGCATGTAATTAATAATCTCAAAGTCGATGCCTTGGCCAAGACCGTCAGATTTCCAGTCCAACTCGAGGGCACGGGCAAGCCTGCCATCGCGAAGGAAATCGCCCTCACCTTCCCCGCCGCCGGCACCTACCTGATTGCACTCGACGCTGTCCAGTCCACGGGAGCCGTAACGCTTAACGGCCTGCTCTTAAACGGTGCGACCAATCCAGAAATCTGGGCATTACCGAACGGTAACGCACAATCGGTGCACTTCGGTTACGCCCTGCCTAAGGGCGAGACCGCCCAATGGGCCTACGCGGAGGCGAAATCGCTCCCTGGCCCACCGACTACTTACAATTGCGTGCT
>CAIKRN010000124.1 GCA_903829855.1 uncultured Opitutia bacterium | reverse complement strand
TGGCCATGCCCGTCATCAGCGATTCATTGAAGCCGTGGCCGAGGCCGACGGTCGAGGTCGTGATGCCGGCGCCCGCGGCCTTGGCGACCTGGCTGAAGATCTCCGATTCAACGACGAGGCCCTGATTCGCCTGACCATCGCTGAGGAGGATGACGCGCGCAATCCGATCTTTACGGGTGAAGGGGGCGAGTTGCTTGACGCCTTCTTCCCAGCCGCCGAAGAGATTCGTCGAGCCACGGGCATCGATGGCCTTGATACGGTTAGCTAGGGCATCGCGATCAGTGATCGCCGTGAGTGGCTGCACCACTTCGATGCGGTCATCGAATGCGATGACGGTGACGCGGTCATCATTGCGGAGACCGCGGACGATGCGGACGGCGCTTTCGAGGGCAGCTTCGATGGGACGACCCGACATCGAGCTCGAGCGGTCAATCACGAGGGCGAGATCGAGCGGCGCTCGGGTGGTGTTGCCGAGGTCGGCGGGTTGGGTCGGGGCGACGATACGGACGAGGACGTGCGACGCTTCGGTGGCGGCACGGAGGAAGCCCTTCTTGAGGGGCAGGATTTCAATCTTGGGTTGGTTCATGGGAGCAATCATCTCCCCCACTCTTACCTAAATCCCAAAAGTGTCAACAGTTAGGTAGTATCTTTCCTTAAAATAACACTAATTAGTGACTGTCATAATTATAAGTACTTATTCATCAATGCTTTGCTAAATCCGTCCACGATTTCCTGCAGTTCCTGTTTGGTCGGGTTAACCCTACTGTCTATATTGAAATGGGCCTCGCACCAGTAAGTGAGCCGTAATCTCGTCCACCGTTCGCTTCTTGGTTCATCGCCGCGCGAGGTGGGGTTGAAGGCCTGAAGTTGCGCGAGGAACTCTCGGGCTTCTTCACTTATGTCCGGCCGCATCATTTCCTTTTTAAGTAATACCCGGAAGCTTTCCGCCGGACTTTCGGATTCGGCTACCTGCTTAATCTGCTGGATCATCGCATAGGACCGTTGGCGGGGCATGCCTTGGCTGGCCGATGGCGCTCCCGCGCTGGCGAGGGTGCGCGCGGGGCCTTTTTTTCGGAGAGCGAAGCTGCTGTCAGGTTCCCGGATCGTATCCATATCGTCGTTAAAGTCGGCCATGGCAGGCGAACTCCGGGTCTTAAAGAACAGCTTTTCCGCCTCGGTGGGGGTGGCTAATTCGTCGATCAGATGGTTGAGCTTTGGGACGTTGGGGTTATCTCGTAGGAGGCTACCAATTCGATCAAGATCCCAGCCACGCTCGGCTAGAAGTCGGGCCAGGAGTAACTGGCGCACCTGCAGGGGGCCGAAATTGGCTTTGCGGCGATCGTCCTCGGCTCGCTCGGGCTTGGAGAGCAGGCCTTGGTAGGTATAAAAGCGGACGAGTCGCTCAGTCGAGCGGTGCCGGTCGCCAAAGCCGAGTTCATCCAGCTTGTCCGAGACGAAGGCGGCAAGTTCTTCAGCGGTACCGAGAAACTCCTCATCATGGAGGCGGGCGGATATTTTCATCATATTATTGATTTAATAGAGACACTATGGTGTCAGCATCTCGCATTGGCAATCTTGGAATGTCGGCTTTTACGGGGATTCTCACCAAAGAAGAAGGCCGTCCGAAATCGGACGGCCTTCGAGCCCACTCCCTGGAGAGTTGCTTACGAGTTGTGGCTGTAACCTTCTTCGCCGTGGTCCGAGATATCCAGACCGCGGGCTTCCTCTTCTTCGGTCGGGCGCAAGCCGACGATGGCCTTGACCACATAGGCGAGGATGAGCGTACCGAGGAGCGAGATGACCAGCGTCACGCCGATCGCCTTGAACTGTTCGATGTACAGGGTCTTGCCTGCGATGATGTCCTTGAGGTTCGTGGTGAGGTTGCTGTTGGCGTCGGCCGTGGCGCAAATGCCAGTCACGATGGCGCCGAGGGTGCCGCCGACGGCGTGGACCCCGAAGGTGTCGAGCGCGTCATCGTAGCCGAGCTTGGACTTCAGGTAGACCACCGCGAGGAAGGGCACCACGCCGGCGAGTACACCGATGAGGACCGCGGAGCTAGCGGAGACAAAGCCCGCAGCTGGCGTGATCACGACGAGGCCAGCGACGGCACCCGAGCAGAAACCAAGCACGCTGGCGTGCTTGCGGAGAATCCATTCGAGGGCGGCCCAGGTGAAGGCACCGACGGCCGCGGCGAGCGTCGTGGTCGTGAAGGCCTGTGCGCCTACGACGTCGGCAGCGAGCGCAGAGCCAGCATTGAAGCCGTACCAGCCTACCCAGAGCATGCCCGTACCGATGGCGCAGAGCACCATGCTGTGGGGCGCCATGGTCTTCTTTCCGAAGCCGATACGAGGTCCGAGGATGAGGCAGAGGAGGAGGGCAGACCAGCCCGAGGTCATGTGAACCACCGTGCCGCCCGCGAAGTCGATCGCCTTGATGGAGGCCTTGGCGTTCCATACGCCGTTCATGTCGCCGGTGATACCCCAGATGGCGTGGGCCATCGGGAAGTAGACGATGAACATCCATCCGAGCATGAAGAGCATCACGGCGGAGAATTTCATGCGCTCAGCGATGGCGCCCACGATGAGGGCCGGGGTGATGATTGCGAACATCAGCTGGTACATCGCGAAGACGTTCTGGGAAATCCAGAAGGCGTAATCAGTATTGGGGGCAGAGGTGACATCCTTCAGGAAGAAATATTCACTGCCGCCGAAGAAGTGTCCGAGGAACGTTCCGTCGAAGCTCTTACCGAAGACGAGGGAATATCCAACTGCCCACCAGAGAACGGTCACCAATCCAGCTAAGCCGAAGCACTGGGCGACCACGGAGAGGACGTTCTTCGCCCGAACCAGGCCACCGTAGAAGAGGAAGAGGCCAGGGAGAGTCATGAAGAGCACCAACGCAGCACTGATCATCATGAAGGCGTTGTGACCGGGGCCAGGAGTCTGGGCCGCTGGGGTCGTCAAGCCGGCCGGAATGGTCGGGTTGCCGTCCTTATCCTTGGGCCCGGTCTTGAGGGGTGCGGTGGGGTCACCGTTGGAGAGGTAGGCCTCAACACCCGCTAAGCGCTGCTCGATCGACGGCGTGGGCGGCGGAGGTGTTTTGGCTGCTTCTGCAGCGGGGGTCGCCGCGGGAGCGGGAGCGGGTGCGTTCTGCGCGGACGACAGGTAGGGCACTGACGCCAGAGCGAGGATGGTGAGAGTTCGTAGCAGGGAGTTCATGGCGAGAGGTCATTCGCAACCCTCGTGCCAACCCTCCGGATTAGAATCTAACCTTAAAATGTGCTTAAAATCAGACGCACGGACCCCGGCAGCCTGCTTTTTTTCAAGCAAGTCGCTTCTTCGCCATCACGTGCCGGTACCTTAATTGTGATTATAGCCTTCTTCGCCGTGGTCCGCGATATCGAGTCCTTGAGCTTCACCTTCTTCCGATACCCGTAGGCCGATCGTCGTCGCCACGATTTTGGCAATCAGCCAGGTCATCGCTAGCGAGAGGAGGATGCAAAGCAGCATGGCGAGAAGCTGACCCTTAAGCAGGCCCTTTGTGATGAGTTCCCCGCCGGTGGGGTTCGCCTGGGCGTTCATGAGTAGAGCGGTCGCGAGCGCACCGATGGTGCCACCGATGCCATGCACTCCGAAAGTATCCAGGGCGTCGTCATAGCCGAACTTGGGCTTAAGCACCGAACAGGCCCAGTAAGAAATCGAGCCGGCGAGCAGGCCGATGACCACGGCGGAGCCACCTGAAACAAAGCCCGCGGCATTCGTAATCGTGGCAAGTCCGGCAATCGCACCCGAGCAAAGGCCTAGCACCGAAGGTTTGCCGCGGTGGAGTTTTTCAATCACAGCCCAAGACACGGTGGCCGCGGCCGCCCCCAAGGTGGTCGTCAGGAAGGCTTGAATCGCGATGCTGTCTGCCGCCAGTGCCGAACCAGCGTTAAAGCCATACCAGCCTGCCCAAAGTAAGCCCGTGCCCGCAACACAAAGCACCATGCTGTGCGGGGGCATCGGGCGTTTACCGAAGCCTGCGCGCGGCCCAACAAGGATGCAGAGGAGGAGGGCGGACCAACCGGAAGTCATGTGCACGACAATGCCGCCGGCGAAGTCCGCGGCCTTGAATGTCGCATCGGGATTATTTAGGCCGGAGAAGGCACCACTCGCGCCCCAGACTGCATGGGCGACGGGGTAGTAGACGAGAATCGTCCATAGTGCCGAGAAGAGCATGACTGCGCTGAACTTCATGCGTTCAGCGACGGCTCCGATGATAAGCGCCGGGGTGATTGCGGCGAACATCGCTTGGAATAGTGCAAAGGTGGCGGAGGAAATTCGTGACTCATAGAGACTTGAGCCAGCGCCTAGGCCGTTGAACCCGAGATTTTCCACTCCGCCAAAAATATGTCCAAGCAGCGACCCCTTCAAACTCACGCCGAAGACCAAACTATATCCGAAGGCCCACCACATCAGGATACCCATCGCGGTGAGAGCGAGACACTGGGCAGCGATCGAGAGGACGTTTTTGCTTCGGACTAAGCCGCCGTAGAAGAGAAACAGACCCGGGATACACATCATTAAAACCAGAGCAGAACTAATGAGGACCCAGGTGTTGTCGCCAGCGGTGGGGGCAGGGGTAGCAAAAATCAACATGATGCTTTTTATTAAGCAAATAGTGTGCCATTTTTTAGGCACATAACTCAACTCGCTTGCTATCGAGGAAAACAGGGGTAAATTAAATTAAACCCATGAAACAACTGCTTATTATTAAGCATATTGCCCTAGTTTGTGCATGCTATTCTTCGACATTGGCCGCCGATCAAGCCCCGCCGGCTAAGAACTGGGTAGCGATTACGGATTGGCAGTATCGCGGCGACGATATCGTTAGCCATTCTGGAGGGGTTTCGGGTGAATATGGCCGTTCGCGCACTGGGCTCGAGCTCGTCTATCAGACCAATGACCAAGCGGCTGACCTTGAATGGTATCGCTACCAGAATCGATTCAGCGGTGCGATTGCGGGCACGGATCGTTCCTATGGTGCCGTGACAGACGTGATGCTTACGGGGTTTAAGCAGTGGGATTGGAATGAGAAATATGGAGTTCAGGTAATCTATGCAGCCGAGTGTGCCGCCGAACAAGGGGTGGGCCTGGGTGCCGGTCGCCGTTGGGGCTTGGGTGGCGCCGTTCGCTGGCGTCCCGATGCAGAAACGGATGTCGCACTGGGGGTGCTCTTGGAAGATCGCCTGGAGGCATCAGTCCTTCCGATTCCTTATATCAAGGCTGTCTGGCGTCCCTGTAAATACGCCGAAGTGGAACTGCGCGCCACCGGCCTGCAGAACGGGATTATTCTGCGCGGATTCCTGACGGAAGATCACGCGACGATGGTCGATTTCAGTGTGGCCTATGAGACGATGAATTTCCAACTGACGCCGAGCGTGGTTTACGGTTCTCGCGCGGTGGCGATCGGCGAGGTGCCGATGCGCTTGGGCGTTACGCAGTTTTTGGAGAAGAGTGGCACGTGGTTTGTACGCGGCAGTGCGGAATGGGTCCCCTTCGCCCGCCAGTCATTCCGACATGATGGGTTAGATGAGGGTGCCTTCCAGTCCGGTGCAACCTGGGGGCTAGCGGCTCGAGTGGGCGCGCGATTCTAATTTCGTCATCAGAGTTCACGCGCGGCGAGAGCGTGGAAGAGTAAGATGCCTAAGGCGAAACTCATAATGGAGTTAGGCAGCCGTCAGCCATGCGTCACGCCGCTGGATAGCCAGCTCGAGGTCATGGGTACGGAGTGAGCGGCGCACCCGGCGCTTGGTGAAGTCCGGCAGGTGCTCAGTGTAGTGTAACCACCAGGTCCCGTTATTATTCCACAGGTGGTGCAGGCGGTTGTCCCCGTCGACCCGGATGGAGAGTCGCGGGCCGGCTGGAGTATTGTTGTCGTTGGTGTTGATCATGGGCGTGCGGTGAAAGGGGCGCGCATCACGATCAACCCAGTGTTGGGTTGTTTTAGCCTTTCGGCTCTCATCTCGAATCCTTGCGGTTTCGATGACCACCGTGGCCCGGAAGGGCTCGGTTGGTGCGGGATCTGGCTTTCGCCGGTCTCGCTCGTGATGCGACTAATAAGGAACTGACTTAACAATGCGGAGGGGCGGGCGGCCTTCAAGCCTGTCTTGCAGGATGGTGTGTCATAAAGGTCCCCTCTTTGGGCGGGCTTTCCCGTTCTTGCGGTGTCGGGCGCGGGGCTTCAGCTTTGTCCCATGGGTTTCTTCCGATTCCGCAAAGTCATTCCGCTCGGCAAATTCTTGCGGATAAATCTTTCGAAGAAGGGAGCTTCGCTCTCGGCCGGCCGTCCCGGCGCCTCGGTGAATATTCGCAAGGATCGCGTGGATGGTACGGTTGGCGTACCGGGCAGCGGCCTTTCCTATAAGGAGCGTCTATCTAAGCGAGGCTGTGCTTCGCTGTTCATTTTTGGGCTACTCATCGCCGCCTCGCTCGGCGGTGTCTTGGCTTACACGCATTGACGCACGCACGATGCGCTTGAGCGCATCGGCGATTGTTCCGCAAGTGCCCGGGAAAGGACTCGAACCTTCATGCCTTTATAGGGCGGCAGATTTTGAGTCTGCTGCGGCTGCCATTTCGCCACCCGGGCGGATTGCGGACATGCATTCATTCCACCTGCGTCGAAGCGTGCAAGAAAAACCGTTCGGAACGGACGGTTCGTGCTCGGCACAAAACGCGGACAACAAAAAAGGCGCCCCTTGCGGAGCGCCTTTTGGCGTGAATCTCGTGAGAGATTACTTGGCGCCGAGGATCGCGTCCTTAGCGGCCTTAGCCACGCGGAACTTCACGACCTTCTTAGCCTTGATCTGGATGGTTTCGCCGGTGGCAGGGTTGCGACCGAGGCGAGCCTTGCGGTGAACGAGGACGAGCTTACCGAGGCCGGGGAGCGTGAAGGAGTTCTTCGCGTTCTTGTAGGCGAGGGCGGCGATGATCTCGAGAATCGCAACGGCCTGCTTCTTGCTGAGTTCAGCTTTTTCGGCGATGGCGCTGGCGATTTGAGACTTGGTGAGGGCTTTGGACATGTTGGTTATGGGTTGGTTGTGCAGTGATGCGGATACATTAAGTATCGAACGGTATCGTGAAAACCAGCGAAAAATAAGGGTCACCGCAGGTTTCTTTCCGCGCCCCTTCCGCCGAAAAAACTTTTCGGCCAGCCCCGTGTCTGCCATAAGACACACCAACTGCCACCCCGCTATGAAACTGCCCCCGCTGTTTTTCCTCCTCCTTGCCGTCACGGCTTCACCGATTCGCGCCGAGGAGCCCATCCAGGCGACCGTCGCTTTCCCCGGTCTGACTTTCAGTCAGCCACTCGGGATCGAGCCCTTCCCGGGCTCGAGCTCACGTCTCATCATTATCGAAAAGGTCGGCAAGATTCAGCTGCTTGATGGTGTCGGGACGGATAAGGTCATGAAGAAGGAAATCCTAGACATCACCAAGCCCCGCGATGGCAAGTTTGAGCAGGGAGGGGAGTGCGGACTCCTCGGGGTAGCCCTCCATCCTAACTGCGCTAAAAACGGGCAAGTCTTTATCTATTATAGTCTTAAGATTGATGGAAAGCTGTATCAGCGCGTCTCCCGCTTCACTTTTAAAGATGTGGCTGACCCGGTTATCGACCCCGCCAGCGAGCAACCGATTATCAACCAAATTGACCCGGCAGCTAACCATAACGGCGGCGACCTGCACTTTGGGCCCGATGGATACCTCTATATTAGTTGCGGGGATGGGGGTGCAGGTGGCGATGCCTTCAATAACTCTGGTTACATCACCAAAGGATTCTTCTCCGCCGTCTACCGTATCGATGTGGACAAGAAGTCGGGCAACCTAGCCCCCAATCTTTTCCCGGCCGTAGTCCGGGACGCCCAGGGGCAGGCTTTCTACGCCATCCCCTCCGACAACCCCTTTATTGGGGCCAAGTCAGTCCGGGGTCATGATATCACCGACCCCGCCAGCATCCGCTCGGAAGCCTGGGCCATCGGACTGCGTAACCCATGGCGCTTCTCCTTCGACCCTAAGGATGGGCGACTCTTTGCGGGGGATGTCGGCCAGAATCTCTTTGAGGAGATCGATATTCTAGTGGCTGGTGGAGACTACGGCTGGAACGTTGTCGAAGGGAATCATGAGTATCAGAAGAATGATGCCAGCGGCAAAAAAACAGCACCCAAGCTGGCTGACCTCTCCGGGACTAACTTCATCGCCCCGATCCATGAGTATGACCGCCGCTTCGGGAATTCCGTCACAGGCGGCGTCGTTTATCGCGGCAAGAATTTACCTTCTTATGAAGGGGTCTACATCTTCGCGGATTTTTCGGGTCGCGTCTATGCGTTGCGCGATCAGGGCGGCAAGTGGAGTGCCACCGAAGTGGTGAAGGATCTCGCAATCGCCGGCTTTGGACACGATCCGAGCAATGGCGACGTCCTCTTTGCCTCGCTCGGCGGGCAAGTGAAGCGCATCGTCCGGAAATAACCCAAGATGCTCACCCGCCGCTCCCTGCTTGGCACTGCTGGTGTGCTCGCCGCGGGTGCGGTGCTCCGTCCCTTGTCCGGACTCGCCGTAACTCTGGCCAGCCCGGCATTGCCAGAAATCAATCTCTTTACCAAGCATCTCGTCGGATTGCCTTACGATCAACTCGCGCAGACTGTCGCGGAACTTGGCTTTAAGGGCGTCGAGGCCCCCGTGCGTAAAGGCGGCCACGTCGAGCCGGCGCGCGTCGAAGAGGACCTCCCGAAACTGGTCGAGGCCTTGAAGAAGTGTGGCGTCGCCATCACGCTCATGACCTCAGACATCAATGAGGTGAACGATGCCGACCGCTCCGAGAAAGTACTGCGCACGGCCCGCGCACTAGGCATTCCGCGTTACCGGATGAAGTGGTATCCGTATTCCGGGAGGCAGCCGCTCTGGACGGAGCTCGACGCCATCCGCCCGCGCCTCAACGAATTGGTCTCGCTAAGCAAGCAGGTCGGCATTTTGCCCTGCTACCAGAATCACTCTGGCCCGAAGAATGTCGGCGCCGCCATCTGGGACATGGCCACGCTCATGCGCGATTATCGCCCGGAAGAGCTCTCCTGGAATTTCGACTTCTTCCACGCGATGGTGGAAGGCGGGCTCTCTTGGCCGAATCACCTAGCCCTCGCCCGTGACCATATCTCGATGGTTTATTTTAAGAGTTTCACCTGGAAGGGGAGGGTGCCGGAAGGCTGTCCGCTTTCAGAAGGAACCGTCGGGAAGGATGCCGTTGTCCTCCTGCGTAAGTCCAATTACTCGGGCCCCGTATGCCTCCACGTTGAGTACCTTAAGGGCAAGGTCACGGACCCGGGGGCTCTGAAGGTCGCCGTCGAGGCCACCCGCAAGGACTTCGCCACCCTCAAGGAGTGGTGGTCTTAGCTTAGGTGTGGGCTAGGGGATTCCTGTAAACTTAGGCTGGAACTTGTCCTGTTTGGGGGTGTAGTCATTTAACTCCCGCCATGCCCCGCCTAGCCCTATCCCTCCTGGCTGCTGCTTCCCTTTACGCAGCCCCCACGCCCCCTGCTCCTTACCAGCCCTCCGAAGGCGGTTCGGTCGCGCTGAATCTCTTCCAGGTCCCCGAAGGCCTCGAGGTGACGGTCTGGGCTCGCTCCCCGATGCTTGCGAACCCGACGAACATGGACTTCGACGCCCAAGGCCGCCTCTGGGTGAACGAGGGCGTCAACTACCGCATTTATAACAAGGGCGGCAAGCGCCGTGCGGAAGGTGATCGCGTCGTCGTCCTGAGCGACACCAAGGGGCAGGGTTTTGCCGACTCAGCCAATACTTTCGTCCAAGACGCGGGTTGGACCGCACCGCTCGGTATCTGCGTCGTTGATAACGTCGTTTACGTCTCCCACTCACCGACGATTTACAAGTTCACCGATGTGAATCGTGACGGCAAATTTGATCCGGCGGTCGATAAGATGGAAGTGTTTCTCACGGGCTTTGGCGGCCAGGACCACGATCACTCGCTCCATGCGGTTGTGACCGGCCCAGATGGCAAGCTCTACATTAACGCTGGTAATTGCGGCGGCGAAGTTACCGATAAGTCCGGCAAGACCTTCCGTATCTCCAGCGGCTATGTCGACCAGCGCGGCGGCAAGTGGCCCTACGACCCGAAGACGGTTGCCGGCGCCAAGAGCGATGACGGCTTCGTCTGGACCTCTGGTTTTTCTGGACGACTCAACGCCGATGGCACCGGTCTCGAAATCCTCGGTAACGGTTACCGTAATAGCTTTGAGAGCTTCCCGTCTTCGCTCGGCGATCTTTTCCAAGGCGACAACGACGACTCCCAGAGCTGCCGTACTTCCTTCGTACTCGAATACGGTTCTGCCGGTTACACGACCCCGAGCGGTGGGAGTTACAACTCCGTTAAGCGCCCCGGACAGTCGATGCCGCGCGCTCACTGGCGTCAAGATGACCCCGACACGATGGATGTCGGCGATGTTTACGGTTCGGGTTCCCCCACGGGTATCACTGTCTACGAGAATGGCGCGCTCGGTGATGCTTGGAACGGCACGTTGCTGAATTGCGAGCCCTCTCGTAACACGGTCCTTTCCTATAAGCTCGTCGCACAGAAGGGGACATACGCGCTCAATGCCGATACGCGTAAGGACTTGATCACCTCGAATCCTACCCGCGAATTTGAAGGTACTGACTTCCATAAAATCAAGACCGCTGCGACTGCTAAGCCGAATGAGCGTATCATGTTCCGCCCGTCCGACGTCACCGTCGGTCCAGACGGAGCCATCTATGTGGCTGACTGGTACGACTCCCGCGTCGGTGGCCACCAGACGCTCGACGACACCTGCACGGGCGCGATCTATCGTATCGCCCCGAAGGGCTTCAAATCCGTTATCCCTAAGGTCGACCTCTCCACCCCTGAAGGTGCCGCCGCTGTGCTGCGCAATCCGGCCGTGAACGTCCGCCACCTCGGGTTCAACGCCCTCAAGGGTTTCGGCGCAAAGTCCCTTCCGGCGGTCGCTGAAGTCATGCGCGATGCAAATCCTTATGTCGCCGCGCGTGGTGTGTGGCTGCTCCCTTACCTTGGTGATGGAGGCATTTCCCGTGCCAAGGCTTTGCTTAAGGATCCGAACCCTTCGCTGCGTCGTCTCGCCTTCCAGTCGCTGCGCCGTGCCGGCCATGACACGCTCGGTATCGCCGCCGAACTCGCGAAGGACTCCGATGTCGCCGTCCGCCGAGACGTCGCCACCTCGTTGCATACTGTGACGGCAGACAAGGCCGTGCCGATTCTGATCGAGCTCGCGCGTCGCCTTGACGTCTCCGACAAGAACTCCATCGCCGCCTTCGGCATCGGTTCAGCCAACAAACAGGACGCCGTATGGTCCGCCGTGAAGTCCGAACTCGCCAAAGACGGCGCCGAAGCTTGGTCGCCCGAAGTCGAGCGTGTTGCCTGGTTGCTTCACCCCAGCAACGCAGTTTCGGAGTTTGTCGCCCGCGCTTCTTCCGCCAAGGTTTCGCAAGCCTCGCGCTCGCTCGCTGTCGAGTCACTTTCCTTCGTTGAGACGAAGGAAGCCGCTCTCGCGATGATTAAACTCTGTGCCGAAGGATCGCCCTCCGCGTCCGAAGCCAAGGGCTGGGCGCTCATGCGCATGACCGGAACCTGGTCGGCTTTTGACATTCGGACGGAGCTTAAGAATGCAGGTGTCTATGACGCCAAAAAGGTCGTGGTGAACGCAATGCAAGTGGCCGACGAGCCGACGGCTACCTTCACCGAGCAGGATGTTCTCGCTAAAAATGGCGACCCCGTGAAGGGCGCCGCTCTCGCCCAGCGTTGTATTATGTGCCACCAAATCAACGGCAACGGCCCAGCTTATGGTCCCGAACTCCGTGGCTTCGCCAGCCGCCAGAGCCGCGAGGCCGTGGTCCGTGCCATCGTGAATCCGTCGGCTGACATCGCCCTAGGCTTTGAAGGTACTTCCGTGAAGCTCAAGGCTGGGGGCCGTATTGATGGCCGCCTATTGTCCAATAATGACCCGCTGGTCATCGCCTCCATGGGCGGGGTGACTCAGCTCGTCCCTAGGGATCGCGTCTCCGGGCAGACCAAGATGACCCGTTCGCTGATGATGTCGGGTCAGTTACTCGGCCTTAATGCCCAAGAAGTAGCTGATGTCGTCGCTTGGCTGGCTACCTACAACTAAGCCGCCCTGCTAAATTGGCCTTTTGAGGGGGTTTTCCGAAAGGAAGACCCCCTTTTAATTTACCGCTTGCTTCCGGGGCTGGGTTTATCAGGTTCGACCCTCCTTTCCCTAGGCAAGGCACGGCCGCACAACGCGGGTCCGCGACTTACTAGGTACCAAAAGACCTTATACCAACATGAAGCAGCTCACCCTTAACGTCACCAGCCGCGCACTCCATGGCCGCGGCCCCGCCCGTCGCCTCCGCGCCGATGGATCTATTCCTGCCATTATCTACGGAAAATCCGGCAACCAGAGCGTCGCCGTCGCCCAGGAAGCTTTCCGCGACCTCATGCGTGCCAAGGGCAATGCCGCCTCGTTGATCGACCTCAATGTCGACGGCAAGAAGATGCTTTCCCTTATCAAGGAATTCCAGCGCCACCCCATTACTCAGAAGTTCCTCCATATCGACATTATGGAGATCGACCCGAACTCCCCGATGACCGCCGCTATTCCAGTCCGCGCCATTGGTGAAGCCCATGGTGTTAAGACCGATGGTGGTACGCTCGCCATTGTTTCGCAGACCATCAACGTCCGCTGTCTCCCGAAGGATCTCCCCGAGTTCATCGAAATCGACGTCACCGAACTCAAGGTCAACGAGTCCATCCACGTTGGCGAGGTCAAGGCCCCCAAGGGTATCACTTTCCCTGGCGACCCGAAGCGCGTCGTCATTGTCTGCTCCGAAATGGCCGAAGAAGAAGCCGCACCCGAGCCAGTCGTCGGTGCTGCCGCTGCCCCTGGAGCCGATGGAGCCGCCGCGCCTGCCGCTGGTGCCGCTCCTGCCGCTGGCGCCGCTCCTGCGGCCGCTGCTGCTCCTGCCGCCAAGAAGTAATTTCCGCGCCGGGCGCCCCCGGTACCTGTTCTTTGAAGTCAAATGTCATTCTCGGTCTTCGCCGCCCTCGGCAATCCCGGCCGAGAATATTCCGCCACCCGGCACAACGCCGCGTGGATTGTCATCGACGCTCTGGCCGACAAGGCTGGGGCGAAGTGGAAGGAAGAAAGCCGTTTTCCGGCTGCAGTCGCGAAGGTTACGCTCGGAGGTCTCTCCGTGCAGCTCATCAAGCCACTCTCCTTTATGAACGACAGCGGGACGCCCCTTGCGTCCTTCCTCCGGTTTCACCGGATCGAGCTCAGCGAGCTCGTTGTTCTCCATGATGACATCGCGTTCGAGCCCGGTCAGCTCCGCCTCTCCCTGGGAGGTTCCGCCGCCGGACACAACGGCGTGGCCAGTTGCATCCGCCACCTTGGCGACCAATTCGTCCGCGCCCGTCTGGGCATCGGAGCGAAGAAGCACCCAGAGCAGGACCTCGCCGACCATGTCCTCGGCCGCTTTCCTGACGCCGACCTGACCAGCCTCACTCAACGCATCCCTGACTTCATCCGTAGTTTCGAAACCCTCCTTTCCCAAGGCCTCCCAGCCGCCCAAAACCTCACCAACAGAAAACCACCATCACCATGACCACCGCCACGATCCGCCGCGCTTACCGCGCCAGCCTCATCCTCGACCTCCGCGGGTCCGTCGATGCTCCCGAGACCGTCATTGACCGCCTCAAGGAAGTCATCAAGTCCATCGATTGCACCGTCACCGAAGTTGAAAACCTCGGCCAAAAAGAATTTAGCCGCGTCGTGGATCGCAAGTTCCCTTCTGGTCTCTACGTCCAGTTTCACTTCGAGGGACCAGTCACGGCCCCTACCGCCTTCCGCGAAAAGCTGCGCCTTGATCGTACGATCAATCGCATGCTAGTTCAGGTTGGCAAGTAATCACCCCTCACCTTCCTCGCCGTGGCTTCTTCCTATAATCGCGTGGTCCTCGTGGGCAACATGACCCGCGACCCTGAGGCCCGTGCCCTCCCGTCCGGCCAGGCCCTCACCAAGTTCTCCCTTGCCGTCAATCGTGCCTACACGACCAAGGAAGGCGAGAAGCGCGAAGAAGTCACCTACGTCGACATTGAGAGCTACGGTAAGCAGGCCGAAATCATCGCCAAGTATTGCGGTAAGGGTTCCGGTATCCTCGTCGAAGGCCGACTCAAGCTCGATCAGTGGGAGGACAAGAAGACTGGCGAGAAGCGTTCGCGTCTCGGCGTGGTCCTCGAGAATTTCACTTTCATCGGCGGTAAAGCCCAGGGTGGCGAGGAGGGCGGTTCCGCCCCCCGTTCCCGCGGCGGCAACGATAGCCCTTCCCCTGCGCCTGATAACGGCGGAGACGACGTTCCTTTCTGATCACCCATAACCTTAATAACCCAAGCAAGAGCATAACATGGCATTCACCGAAGTTCTCCTCATCAAGCCCGTCGACGGCCTAGGCGCCGAAGGCGAGCAAGTCCGCGTCCGCGCGGGCTTCGCCCGTAACTTCCTGCTTCCGCAGGGAATCGCGCTCCCCGTCAATCGTTCCAACACGAAGTATGTCGAGGCCCTTAAGAAGGCCCGCGAATCTCGTGAGGCTCGCGATCTCGAAACCGCCAACACCACGGCCGCCAAGCTGGCTTCGGTGAAGCTCGTCTTCGCCGTCAAGACTGGTGAAGGAGGCAAGATGTTCGGCGCAATCAGCACGGCGGAAATTTCCGCTAAGCTCGCCGAGCACGGTCTCGAAATCGAGCGCAAGCGCATCCATCTCGGCCAAGGCCCAGTTAAACTTCTCGGTAAGCACACGACGTCCATCCGTCTCCATGGCTCCGTCATGGTTGAGCAGGAATTTGAAGTCGTCTCTGAGAACCCTATCGAGCCTACCGCTGAAGAGGCTCCTGAGCCGGAAGAACGCGAGTACCGCGACGATAAGTCCAAGAAGGCCCGCAAGCCTCGTAAGGACAAGCCGGCCAAGTCCGAGTAATTCGCTCAGCGACCCCTTGAAAGGCGCGAAGCTCCGGCTTCGCGCCTTTTTTCTTTCTCGGCCTTACTCCCGCCTGTGAATAGGCCCGTGAACAAGGCGTGAACGATCGGCGGCTTTTGGCGCTGTCCTCCGCTCCGCCGCTCCGCACACTTCCTTTCTCTCATGGCCGAAAGACCCCAGCGTCACCGACGCGATGCCCAGCCTAATTACGGCGACCGCGTCCCGCCCCACAATCTCGATGCCGAGCGCGGCCTGATCGCAAGTATTGTCGTCGACGGCGGTGACACGCTGCAACGCTGCCTCGAGCAGCGCGTCACCCCCGACTACTTCTTTGATCCCAAGCACCAGGATATTTACGAGATCGCGGTCAAGCTTTCCCAAGCGAGTACCGGGGTCGATGAAATCACGCTCACGGAGCAGCTTCGCCGTGAAGGTAAACTTGAGTCCGCCGGCGGTGCCGCCTATGTCAATGAGCTCACTGGGCTCATTTCGTCGAGTGCCCATGCGCCCCACTGGCTCGCGATTATCCGGGAGAAACATTTCCTGCGCCAGTTGATTTCCACGGCGGTAACCACGGTGGAGAAGGCTCATGCCCATTCCGAAGGTATCGAGCGCTTGTTGGAAGACGTTGAGCAGTCGTTCTTCCGTATCAGCGAGGATCGCATTTCCGAATCCGCGCAAACCATCGATGTGCCCATCCGTGAGGCGATGGAGTTTGTCCAGCGGATGATTCGTAACCGCAATTCTATCCAAGGTGTGCCGACGGGATTCCCGGACCTTAATGCGCTGACCTACGGCTTCCAACCGGGTCAGATGATTGTCGTGGCCGCCCGCCCGGGCATGGGGAAAACCTCCATCGCTCTGAACTTCATCGAAGCGGCGCTTTTCCCTAAGCCTGGCGAGGATCGGAAGCCTGCCAACGTGCTGTTATTCTCGCTAGAAATGCCTGCCCGCGAGCTGGCGCTTCGTTTACTCTGCTCTCGAGCCCGGGTGAATATGCAGAAGTTGCGCACGGCCCACCCTGATGAGCGTATGCAGCTCGACCTTGTCCAGGCGGCGAAGGAGTACCAAGGTCTCCCTTTGACGGTCGATGATAACGGGGGGCAGAATATCCTCGAAATCCGGGCTAAATGCCGCCGGGTTCATGCCCGGACCCCACTCGATATGGTCGTGATCGATTACATCCAGCTTATCAATGGGTTGGATTCTGGCCTGCCGCGAGAACAGCAGATTGCCGAAGTCTCGCGTAGTATCAAGGCCATGGCGAAGGAGTTTAAGATCCCGATTATCGCCCTGGCTCAGTTAAACCGTAAATCAGAGGACGAGGCCCGCCAGCCCCGCATGTCCGACCTTCGCGAATCTGGCTCGATTGAGCAGGATGCCGACATTGTCATGCTGATTTCGAAGCCCCCAATGAGCCAGGGCAAGGCCGCCGAGGCCGAGGCCGAGCAAGCCGGCCAGGATGGCTGTTATTCCCGCCAGCTTATTGTAGCCAAGAATCGTAACGGACCCACCTCCGACATCAACTTGCTCTTTAATCCCGGACTCACACGCTTTGAGTCACCGGCCAAAGAATATCGAAATGAATAACGCCCCCCTAAGTCGCAGCTGGCTCCGTGCCGCCTGTTTTTCCCTCGCCCTGACACCGCTCGCATCGCTCGCCCAGGGCCTGACGGAAAACGTCGCTCCGAGCGTGCGATCCATCACTGTCAAGAAGGACAGTGGCACGGTTTCCGAGCAGTTCGTGCTTGGCTTCGTCGCCTTACGTAAAGGGGAGCTCTTAACCAATGATGCCATCGCGAGCACAGTTCGCTCGCTCTATGCGACGGGCCGCTTTGCCTCCGTTGAGGTCGTGCCGATTCTTGACCCCAAGAATCCCGGCCAGGTTGATGTCGTGGTGACTGTTGAGCCTCGTCCGATTCTCAAGAGTATCGATTATATCGGCGGAGAAGGCCTTGTTGACCGAAGTGGCTCTTCTAGTTTTTTCGGCGGAGCTACCGTCCTGGAAGACTTGAAGATTGGCGAGCCCTTAGACCCGGCCGTCTTGCGCCGCGCTGAAATCAAATTGCAGACAGAACTCCGCAAGAAGCGTCCCTTCACGATTGTTAGCTCTCAACTTGTCAATGTAGTCGGCGGGAAGCAGGTCGTCATTATCATCAAAGAGGGGGCTGAATTACGCGTTGATGATGTCCGCATCGAAGGCGCTAGCCTGCTTAAGCAGGAAGATATTATTGCCGGAGCTGACCTGAAGGCCTCAACGTGGCGCTGGTGGAAATTCTCTTGGCTTACGGGCAGCGGTCGCCTCGATCCGGAAGACTACCGCAAGGATTCCCAGAGCATTCGTCAGTACTACCGCAGCAAGGGCTTTCTCGATATTCAAGTTGAGGACCTCGATCCCCAGAAGGCCTGTAAAATCAAAGATTTAGAGGCCGGCAGTGGCTGGCTTGATACCGTATTTAAGGTGAAGGAAGGTCGCCGATATTCGATTGGGCCTATTTCCATTGAAGGTAATCGGTTGGCTGCGTCCGAGCCGGTCTTTGCCACTGACGCGTTGCTCAAGGTTGTCGCCTCTCCTTCGTTGCGAAGAGGTGCACACCCCGTAGACATTGACCATATTGCCTCGGGCGACTGGTTCTCCACGACTGCGGTGGAGGCCGCTGCGGAAAAGCTAAAGGAGTATTATGGTCAGATGGGCTACATCAATGCACAGGTGCAGATTGCCCGTAAGCCACAGCTCGAAACCGGCGCCATTGATTTAAAGTTTACCATTACGGAAGGGCAGCGTTTCACGGTGCGAGCGGTTGAGATTCAGGGCAACACGAAGACCCGTTCGACGGTGATTGCCCGCGAGCTTGCACTCGGACCAGGCGAGGTTTTTGACTTGGCGCGCACCCGCGTCTCCGAGGCGCGCCTCAAGAACACCCAGTTCTTTCAGGAGGTTTACGTTTTCCCCGCGGCCACCACAATCCCTGGCCAAAGCGACTTGCGGGTCACCGTCAAGGAAGGTCAAACCGGCTCGGTTAGTTTCGGCGCTGGCTACAGTACCGTCGAAGGCTTGGTTGGCTTCGTCGAATATTCAGAAGCTAATTTCGATTATTCTAATCCCGAAGGATGGTATCGCGGCGATGGGCAAAAATTCCGCGTCCGCGTCCAAGTCGGTAGCCTCTCGAGCTCCATGGAGCATTCTTTTGAGGAACCGGCGCTCTGGGAGCGCGACCTTGCGGTGGGTTATTCTATCGAGCGACGTTACGCTGGTTATGCTTCGGCTAATTACTCCGTGTTGACGGAAGGCGTCAGCCTCTATGCGCGTCGCCGTATCTTCCGGGATATTGAAGGCCGCATCGCTTATAATCTTCGCCGCGTGAGCGTCGGTAACGTTACGTCTTCAGCCCCGGCTGACGTCGTTACCGAGAATGGCCACCCGAAGGTCATTTCCTCGGTCTCGGCCTCATTGGTCTACGACACGCGCGACGAATATAACTTCCCGACCAAGGGTTCGCGTATCTCACTCACGGAGGAACTTGCTGGAAATGGCATGGGTGGTAGCGTCAAGTATCTTAAGTCTGAGCTGCGCACTGGCCGATGGTTCTTGGTTTCGCCCACAGCTGAACAGACGGTTTCGGTGATCGGTCGTGCGGGCCTGCTTACGGGCTCAGGAGGCTACCTGCCTTTCTATGAGCGGTTCTACCTGGGAGGCGCTTACGATATGCGTGGTTTTAATTATAATGATGTTGGCGCTTATTCGACGTACGACACCTCCTTTGGTAACCAACCGATGGGCGGGATGACGTATGGCTATTTCAGTACGGAATACACCATCAAGGTCGCTGAGAATATGCGCCTCGCAGCCTTCTATGACTACGGCCTAGTTAATCGGGCGGAGACGGACTTTAACATGTCGGAAGCTAATTCCGATTGGGGTCTGGGCATGCGTATCTTGCTGGGCGGAGCGGTCATGCGGCTCGATTTCGGGTTCCCTCTCCAGACCACAAAGGTGCCCGTCGGCCAGCCTAACGCGGGGCAGCGGGTTAACTCCGGCGGCATGAAGTTCAACTTCAGCTTTGGTACGGTGTTTTGATTGCCAACCAGAGGTGATTCCTGCTTTCTTTGCTCACTATGAAGTCCCTGTCCGCCCTCTTCGTGCTTTGCGCCGCCTCCCTCTGTTCCGCCGCTGGTTATGGCGTGGTGGATGAGGCTGATGTTTTTAAAAAATACACCAAGGCCATCGATTTGCAGGCCGACATTCGCAAGTCTCAAGAAACCGCCCAGTCGGCCGTGGGTGAGCGCGAAAAAGCCCTTGTCCAACTGCGCGACGAACTGCAGGGAATTGCGAAGCGTGCCCAAGACCCGATGCTGAGTGAAAACGGGAAGAAGACGGTCACCGCTGAGCTCGAAGCCAAGAATGTCACCTTCAATCAGCGCCGCGGTGAACTTCAGACTTTTATTTCTGAGGCGCAGGCCACGATCCAGCAACGCGCCGGCGAGATGAATAAGCAAATCTTTGCCGATATCCGCACGCAATCGGAGAAAGTTGCGAAGGCTAAGGGTCTCCAGATTGTCATCGGAAAGGGGGCGGTTTTCTTTGCTGATCCGACCCTTGATGTGACGGAGGATGTCATCAAGGAGTTGAATGCTGTCTACAAGCCAGCGGCACCAGCGCCTGCTGCGGCCCCGGCGGCCCCCGCTGCGACGCCTGCCGCTTCGCCTTCCGGCGATAAGCCAGCCGCTAAATAAGACTCTCGCGCCCCTGACCAAACAGGGGCGCTTCATTTGAGACCATGACGCCCTCCTTCACCATCGCCGAACTGATCTCCCTCACCGGGGCGAAGTCGGCCGAGGGTGTCTTTACCGGGCTGATTACGGGTATCGCTGCACTCGATGAAGCGACTCCTGCGGACCTCACCTTCCTCGGGAATCTTAAGTACGCCGCTTCGGTGGCAGCCTCCAAGGCTGGTGTCATTCTAGTCCCCGCTACCTTTGAAGCTAAGCCCGCTTTGGGTCAGGTCTTCCTCCGCGTCGATAATCCCTCCTACGCCCTAGCTTTGCTTTGCTCAGTGCTCGAATCCCGGCTCTGGCCGCGTCCATCACCCGGCGTGCACGCCTCCGCCATTATCGCCCCGACCGCCAAAATTGACGTGGCGGCCTACATTGGCCCTCTATGCGTTATCGGAGACGGTGCGAAAATCTCGGCAGGTGCCGTGCTGGAGGCGCGCTGTTATGTCGGGGTGCAAGCCAGCGTCGGCCCGGATTGCTGGCTTAAACCCGGTGTTGTCGTGGGTGATTACTGTATCCTGGGCGCCCGCTGCCGCATTCAGTCGGGTGCCGTGATCGGTTCCGACGGCTTTGGCTATGAACCCGTCAATGGGGAGATTCACCGAATTCCGCAGATCGGCAATGTGGTGTTAGAGGATGATGTGGAGATTGGTGCTAACTCCACCCTCGATCGGGCTCGCTTCAGCAAGACTGTCGTCGGGCGGGGCACCAAAATCGATAACCTTGTCCAAATCGCCCATAATGTGCGCATTGGCCGCCAATGTTTAATCACCGCGCAGGTCGGCATTGCCGGCAGTACCACGTTAGGAGACCATTGCGTCCTCGGTGGCCAATCGGGCGTCGCTGGCCATCTGACCCTGGGCGATCGTGTTAAACTCGGAGCCCAGACGGGACTCTTTGAGGACGTCCCCGCCGACGGCTTCATGAACGGGACGCCCGCCGTACCGTTCGGCCTCGAGCGCCGCCTAGTCGTGCTTTCTCGTCGTCTACCTGATTTGTTCAAAAAGGTTGATTCGCTCGCCGCCTCCTTGGACTCTGCTAAACGTTAACCGACATGAGCGCACCAGAGATGAAGATTTTCACCGGCAATGCCAACCCGGCATTGGCTAAAGAAATCTGCGAGCATCTCGGCGTACCACTGGGTTCGGCGACCGTTAATCGTTTCCCTGACGGTGAGACGTTCGTGCAGATCAATGAGAATATCCGCGGCTGCGATGTCTATGTCGTTCAGCCGACCAGCGCTCCAGCCAACGATCGGATCATGGAGTTGCTGATTATGATCGACGCCATGCGCCGTGCCTCGGCCGCTCGCATCACCGCAGTCATTCCTTTCTTCGGCTACGCCCGTCAGGATCGTAAGGATAAGCCCCGCGTGCCCATCACCGCTAAGCTCGTCGCAAATCTGCTCACGGCCGCCGGTGCCAACCGCGTGCTGACGGTCGATCTGCACGCCCAGCAGATTCAGGGCTTCTTTGATATTCCGGTCGACCACCTCTACGCTTCCCCGGTGTTCTATGCACACATCAAGAACAAGCCTTGGCTCAAGGATGCCACGGTCTTCTCCCCTGATGTCGGTGGTTTGAAGTACGCCTCGGCCGTAGCCGACATGCTCAACTTGCCTTATGGTTTCGTGGCCAAGCGTCGCACCAGTGCGACCACGGTGCAGGCCACCAGTCTGGTCGGCGAAGTTGAAGGTCGAGATATCATCTTGGTCGACGACATGACTGAGACCGCCGGTACGCTCGTGGCTGCGGCCGAACTGCTCAAGAAGAACGGTGCCCGCTCGGTGCGCGCAGTAGTCTCCCACTGTATGATTCAGGAAATTGCTTTCGAGCGCCTGCGTAAGGGTCTCATCGACGAGGTCATCACGACGAACTCCGTCCCAGCCGACTGGCCGAAGGATTTACCGATTACCGTGCTCTCGATCGCGCCCCTGCTTTCCGATGCGATTCGCCGTATCCACGGCAATAACAGCGTGACGGACCTTTTCCCGATTAAAGGCCACTGAGCCTGTCGTCGGGACAATAAAAAGGCCGCATCACTCGATGCGGCCTTTTTATTGGAGGTGTCGAGCGGGCTTACTTCTTCTCGGCCTTGATGAAGTCGAGGATGACCTGACCTTGGTCGCTGGTGTGCCCCTTGTAGTCTGCGTAGACGCACTTGCCATCCTTGAAAAGGAAGGCGCTGCGGCCGGCGAAAAGTTTTAGCGGAACGAGGACGCCGAAAGCGTTCGAGACTTCTTTCTTTTCCTTGTCAGCCAAGAGGCGGAACGGGAACTTCTGATCTTCCTTAAACTCCTTCTGTAGCTTCTCGTCGTCGGTGCTGACGCCGAGGACGTTCACGCCGGCTTTCTGTAAGTCCGCCCAGCTGTCGCGAAGGGAGCAGCCCTGTTTGGTGCAGCCGCCGGTTTTGGCCTTGGGGTAGAAGTAGACGAGCAGGTAGCCCTTGGCGCCCTCCTTGGTGAGCGAGACGGGCTTGCCGTCTTGGTCGTTGACGGTGACGTCCGGGATGGAGGCGCCGACGGCTAGCTTTTCAGCGGCATTGCCGAAGAATGGGAATAGGGTCATGAGGAGGGAGGCGAAGAGTGTCTTCATGGGTGGGAGGATGGGTGGTGTCTGGTAAAAGGCAAATGCGTCCGACGGTGTTTTCGTGTCGCTTGTCCGTCTCCACGGGGGCAAAAATATGCTTATGTTGCAGGCCGTCCTCGACACCATCCCTCATCGCCCGCCGTTCCTGTTCCTAGATCGGATCGATGAGGTCCGCGCTGATGGTGCCACCTGCACCCGTACCTTTCGCGCCGACGAGCCTTTCTATGCGGGCCACTACCCTGGTAATCCAATCACGCCCGGCGTCTTGCTCTGCGAGTCAGTCTTTCAGGCTGGGGCGGTTTTTCTCACCAAGAAGCTCCAATCCGAAGG
>CAIKRN010000123.1 GCA_903829855.1 uncultured Opitutia bacterium | reverse complement strand
GCTTTTCAACGCTTTCGGGTCCGGGTTTGACAATCCCCGCGGGATTCCCTGCATAGGGCTTCCTTCCGTAAAGAAGGAACGCACGGTGGTTGTAGCTCAGTTGGTTAGAGCACTGGTTTGTGGTACCAGGGGTCGGGGGTTCAAGTCCCCTCAATCACCCCACTTTGCAGGAGCCCCGGAGCAATCCGGGGCTTTTCTGCGTAGGCACAAGCCGAGCCTAGCCCCAGCGTGGGCCTTAGCCCTGGGCGCCCTTGGACTTGAAATAGGCCTCGATGGTATCGCGGATCGTCTTCTCAAAGACATCGTCCCTCGCTTTCAATTCCCCATCAATGACCGGATCGCCGACCTTCACACCCCGGCGGAAATATTTCTCGGCGCTGAAATCAAGCTTCTGGCCGTAGTAGGTCACGTAGTGAACGCTGAATTTATAGCCTGAAGGATAGTTTAACAGCTCCACGGACACCTGTTGGACAGGATAATCAGGCTTAACCTTCAGGAGCGCCGTGCGCACCTCGGCCGTCACTTCGGCACTCTTGCAGACAATCTTATTATCCATGAACCGGGCATCCGCGAAATCGACGTCGATCGGGAAAAATATTCCCGACTGCATGCCATGAAAATCCGTGCCAGGGATACCGGTATAAAGTACGGCGCTGGTCGCACCCGTGACGGCCAACAATCCCACGAGCACAAAGGCGGGGTGGATGGGTTTCTTTAACTTAACTTCAGACATGACGGAGGGGATAGGAGCAGCCGGCTCCGAATCAATCAGATTGAAACAACTGGGCTAAATCTTACTTCAAAGTCTGCAAGAAGGCCTTCACGTCCTCAATCTCCTGCGGCTTAAGAATCAGGCCCATCGGGGGCATCGGCGAAACCCCGAGTTTCTCGAAGCCCTTGGCGAGCACCTTATTAGGCTCGAGGAGCGACTCCTCAATATACGCGGGGTTGGCGCGCGTAGCGATACCGTCGAGGGCTGGACCAATGGCACTACCCTTCCCTTTCACCATGTGACAATTCACGCAGGCAGCGATGGGGTGCTTGAGGAAAATCTGCTCACCGCGGGCAGGCACACCCGCAGTCAACGGAGCCTCGCCCGCGACGATGAGTTCACAGAGCTTCAGGTCATCGAAGTAGGAATCGCCGATGCCTACGTGCAGGATATTGATACTGGCCTTCGGGCGGCTACCGCTATTGAAGGTCGTTTCGACTTCAACCCAGTCGCTGTCACGTGCGGTCACCCGGTCGGTTTCTGCCCGGCCGATATGATCATTGAGACTGGCTTTACCGCGCAAGGCATGGGTCTTGATCCAGACGCTCAGTCGATATTCCGTATTTGGCTTCAACGCGACATCTGCGAAGAGACTCGTGTCGCCGTTACCATCTTCAGGCTTACGACCCACCGTGATACAGCGAACCGCATGCTCTCCGCTGTGCGTATTGCCGGGGCCACTGACGACTTCCCAGCGCGCCTTAGCACTGGCGGGCGTCTGGTTATAATCGCGGCGCTTCCAGCCTTCGGGCAACTTATCCGCCCCGATGACTTCGAGGCCGGCATTAGGAAGCAGGTTAGGGCCATCGACATAGACCTGCGTCTTATGCGTCTTGGCCAGCATGCGGGCGGCTTCATTCAGCCATTCATCAGCTCTCACGACGGCATCGGAAGCCAGCTGCCGCACCAAAGTCTGAATCTCCGGAGAGGTCGGGAATTCGGCTAGCTTCACGAAGGAAGCAAGGCGCGTGACGGGGTCTTTATCGGCAATCACCCCGGCACCGAAAAAGAGCTTCTGGGCGGCTTCATCCTGACCAAGGGCACGAATCGCGTTACGGCGAAGAGGGGCATCCTTGGACAACAAGGCTTTCTGATGCGTCTCCGCATCCAGGAGACCCAGTCCATGCAACGACCAGAGGGCATGCACCGAAGCAATGGTCGGCGTCTCCGCCCAGACCAGCTTCTTGAGTTCGTCGGCAAGGCCCTTCTTCCCACCCTCAACGATGGCCTGCTGGGCGCGCAAGCGTCCGTACTGAGTGGAGCCAGCCAGGCCAGCGAGTAACTCGCTGTCGGACGCGCCCTGAGCCACCGGAAGGGCCGGCTTGGCCTTGGCGACCACGCGGTAGATCCGGCCGCGACTATGGTCACGCAGGTCGTTCTCGTGCGCGCCGCCCTTACCAGTCTTGGCGTCATAGCCACCACGACCCACGCTCGGCGTAGGATTGTGTTGAATAATGAAGTTCTGCCAGTC
>CAIKRN010000122.1 GCA_903829855.1 uncultured Opitutia bacterium | reverse complement strand
CTAAGTGCGGCTGGATGTCGAGTTCGCAGCCGGGTGCGGTGGTAGCACCAATGAGCACTGGCTGATTCTTGAGCACGGCGTCGAGGGCATCGGCGAGGTAGCGGTGCTCCGGCTGCTCACGATTGTAGCCGACACCATATTGGTCATCGAGGGCACCGCGGTAGCGAAGCGTAAGTTTATGATCGATCAGGAAAACTTCGGCGGTCGTGCGCGCCCCGAGGGCTCGCACGATGGTGCCGTCTTTGTCGTGCACGTAGGCGCACTTCAAGCCGCTCTCCGTGAGTTGGGCTTTGATGTCCGCAGGGTTTTCCGCGGACATAGCGTTGACGACGAGGAGCGTCTGCCCCTTGGCGGCGAGGCTCTTTTCGAGTTGTACCAGTGTCGGCAGGTAGCGCTTGCTGATCGGACAAGTCGTGCTCGACATGGCGATGACCAGTCCCTGGGTCTGGCAGATTTCGGAAAGGTGGTGCGTGGCCCCGCTGACCTCCGTGAAGGTGAAATCAGGTATCATCCGTCCCACGCCCAGGTCCCCAGGTTTATCGAGTAGGGGGCCGGCAGTGCGCGTGATGGGGGCGCTAACGACACCACTCATCGCGATGAGCAGGGTGAGTAATGACGTCAGCTTTCGCACCGGTTACTTCGCCGCCTTCTTCTTGCCCTTGCCTGCGTTGGTCGGAGCCGGGTCCACGCCGATGAGCGGGAAGTGGGGGTCAGGTACGCGGGCCGCCGCCATCTTGGCTTCGAGCTCTTTCACCACCTCGGGGAATTTATCCGCAAGGTCGATGGCCTCATTCGGGTCGGCATCGAGGTCGTAGAGTTCAAGATGAATTGGGGTCTTGGCTTGGAGGGCCTTGGCCATGTCGGTGCGGATGGCTTTCCATTTGCCGTCCCAGATGGCTTGCTGAGAGCCATAACCTGGGAATTCGCGATAGAGCGGGGCGGTGCGCGGGGTGTCGGTGCCGCGGAGTGCGCGCACGAGGCTTTCGCTGCTCATATTGGCAGAGGGTTCCATGCGAACACCCGCCAGCTCGGCGAAAGTCAGCAGCCAGTCTTCGAAGCCGGAGATGCGGTTCGAGCGGCTGCCAGCCTTGATGCCTGCGGGCCAGCGGACGACGGTAGGTTCACGGACGCCGCCTTCATGGAGCGACCCCTTGAGCCCTTTGAGGCCACCCGCGGAATTGAAATAGCCTGTGTCAACGCCGCCGGCGTCATGGGTCGCACCATTGTCGCCACTGAAGACGATAATCGTGTTGTCGGCGAGGCCCGCTTTCTCGAGCGAAGCGAGGATGCGGCCGACTTCCTTATCGAGACGTGTGATCATGGCTGCATAGGTGGCCCGCGGGGTGCGATTCGGCACGTAGCCGCCTGATTTTGGGTTCGGGATATAGGGTGCCGCTTCGGTGATGATCCCGTCGTACGCTTTGAGGTCTTCGGCGGGTACCTGAAGTGAGACGTGCGGTAGGGGCGAAGCGTAGTAGAGGAAGAAGGGTTTATCCTTGGGCTGCTGGGCAATGAAAGCTTCCGCGCCGGCGATGGTGCGATCGCTGGAAAAATCTTTACCGATAAAGGCCGCATAGGCCGCAGGATCCTTGGGGTCGGCACCTTCCGGGAACTTGGCGTGGCCGGGCACGCCCTTCGGGCCGTTGTCGAGCGGGATTAACTTTCCATCATCTTGGATGAAAGCCGGATAGTGGCTATGGGCGACGCGCTGACTCGTCAGGCCGAGGAAGTGGTCGAAGCCTTGCTTCAGCGGATTGCCCGTCGAATTGAAACCGCCCATGCCCCATTTCCCGAAAGCGGCCGTGGTGTAGCCCGCTTGCTTGAGGGTGGCGGGCAGGGTGGTGATGCCCGCGGGTAATGGGGTCTGTTCGCCTTCGCCGACATCCATGTTGTCGCGCACCGGGGCGTGGCCGGGATTCATGCCGGTCATGAGCACGGTGCGTGAAGGAGCGCAGACGGCGTTGCCACAATAGTGACGCGTGAGAATCATGCCCTCGCGAGCAAGGCGATCGACATTGGGCGTGCGGATGATTTTTTGTCCGTTGTAGCCGACTTCACCGTAGCCGAGGTCATCGGCTAAGATGAAAACAATGTTTGGTCGGGACTCCGCAAGGAGCCCAGCACTGCATAGCATCAGGAGCATCCAGGGGTATCGGCTCATATTGATTTACTAGGGTTAAGCGTGGGATAAGTCCAGAAACCAAGTGGCTGGCTTTGTCGGATTGACAACCCCGCCTCGCTGGGGCTTAACCCACTCTTTCCTCTCTCGGGCTGTAGCGTAGTCTGGTAGCGCGCTTGCATGGGGTGCAAGAGGTCGTGAGTTCGAATCTCACCAGCCCGACCAGAGGAAAAGTCGCCGAAAGGCCCACTAAGGGCCCGCGGCACCTCGTTTAGCGGGCCAGCTCGGTGACTTCGCTGTCGGCGAGGCCGCTACGGTAGGCGACGGCTTTCAGCTGGATGCCCGGCTGGACGCTAATAATCCCGTTATAAATATAACCCGTGGTGCGCGTCGGGGTGGTGCCATCGAGCGTGTACCGGAAGAACGCACCCGGGGTAGCGGAGGTTAGGGCGATCCGCTTGCCGTCATGGCGGATGGCGGGCTGGGCGCAAGGCTGGGTGCCGGCCTCGTAGAGTCCGCAGTCCGGGTAGTTGCGGACGACTTCCCAGGCGAGGCTTTGGATGACCCGGGCTTGGGCGGTATTCAGGCTCGTGCCGATGGGGAGCATCTTACCTTCGGGTGATTCGCGATGCAGGGCGGCATACCAAGTGCAGGCGACGAGGTAGCAGCCAGCTGGGTTTACATGCACACTGTCTTCGAAGAAGAGGCTATAGAAATTCGCTTCACCCGGAGCGACGTCAGGGAACTTGCCTTCATCAATTAATGATCGGACGAGACCGAGCGCGTGCGCGGTGGGGATGATGCGCACGGGTTTACCTTCGTGGTAGCCGGCGAGGATGCGGTGCTGGACTTCTTCATTGTAGAGCAACATGGCAGCCATGGATTCCTGCCAGGTGAGTGCCGGGAAAGTTTTCTTCATCTGGAAGGTCGGGACGAGACCCTTGTCGGTCGGGCGGCCACGGTTCATTTCAACCCATTCAGCGTAGAGCCATGGTTGGACGTCTGGGGATTTCTCGCGGATGAGTTTGATGAAGCGCGTAGCGTGATCTGTTTCCTGGTCGACGTTGAAATCGCGCGGCTGCATGGTGAAGGTGTCGAGCGGGTGCTCGGCCTTGGCGTAGGTTTCGTCCCAGCGTTTCTTGTCGGGGCCTTGGGATTCATTCCACAGCTTCACGGTGAGAGACCCGCCGATGAGGTAAGCGGGGAACCTGTCTTCGCCGCCAGCGGTGCGGATGAAACTGGCGTAGCGGCTGGCATTACCCGTCAGGCTGTTGCCGACGTGGAAGGAGTGGGAGGGCGCCTGGCTGGGCTTACCGACCCAGAGGGTGGTGGTGCTGGGCGGGCTTGCGGCGAGGCCGTCTTTAAAGGCTACGGCTACCAGGGTAGCGTTCTTCTCGAGGGTGAGTGGACCCGTGTAGGCAACGCCGCTGTTCGGCCCCGGAGCCGTGCCATCTAAAGTGTAGCGAATCGTCGCCCCCGGGGTGCGGCTCGAAAGTTTAACTTCGATGGGCTTCTCGAAATTACCGCCGCCGGGATTGAAGTCTGGCTGCCAAGTGGAAGCCAAGTTGCCGAGGTCGAGGCCGACGGCTTGTCCGTCGGCGAGTTCGGCGTTGAAACTCGTTTCTGGTTTGCCGTCGAGGGCGGCCTTCCAGCGTCCGCCTGAGCCGAAGCCTTGGCCGCGGATTTTATTTTCACCGGCGTAGAATTCGAGCTCGGCGATATTGGCATGCGAGCCAGCTGGGGCTTCGTACCGGACCCAGCGATACGGTTGGGTGTTCGTAAACTTAATTTCTAGCCACTCACCTTTAGCGGGCTTCGTCTTGATTTCAGCCAGCGTCACGAACCCTTCGGAGGCGGAGACATTGGAGCCGCTGATCTTGCCGCCGATCGTGACCTCTTCGCGTCCGGCGGCGGTGAGCAGGCGAGCCCGGTCAACGATGGTGGGCCAGGTCAGCTTAGGTGCAGCTTTGGTGGGCGCAGGGGCTTGCGCTCGGATGGCATGAGGGACTGAGGTCGCGATGACTACGACCAGCAGGGAGGCGAGGAGGGGGCGCATAAAGATTCCGACGCGAAGCCGGACGGCCATTCTCCTCGCACGTTCAGCATAATCAATGCGACAGACGCGTTGCCCCCACGCTTATCTCAGCCCTGCCGTCATTGGCGGCTGATAACGACGGAGCTTAGTGGGATTGCGTCAGCCGGCTCCGCCGCGCTGAATTATTTGGCCAAGCGTAGGGAACTGGGGGCGTCTTTCGGCGGCTCACCCAGCGTGAAATCGGCGGCTTGTCCTTTGCGTTGACGGGCGAGCCAGTTGAGCGCGGCGACCGGTTCGGAGTCATGTCCTCCTTCAAAGATGGTGATGCGAGCGGCACCGGCGATGCGGCGGAAGAGCACGGCCTTATGGCGTTCTGGGTCGGTCTGTCTTTCGGCCGCCAAGGAGTCGGGGATTTTCTGCTCCCGCGTGATGAAGTCGATATCGGCTTCGGTGAGTTGCTGCTGAGGTTGGCCGTTGGCCGCGGCCAGGACGTTGAAAGCATGCAGCGATTGGCTGACGGGCACGGAACCCGTGTGGCCATCGTGGATGCCGGTATTAATATCGAGCGGTAGGCTTTTAGCAGCGGCGAGATGGAAGAGGGGCGAGCGATGGCGGTATTCCGCTGCCGTGGCCGGGCCGGGCTTTCCGCCGCAACACTGCTCGATCATCTTGGCGTAGTTATTTTTACGCGCCGTACTCTCGGCGTGCCAAGCGGTGAGATTCGAGATCGGTACCCAAGCACTGACGCCGGCCCAGAGTTGCGGTGCACGTTCGGCCATGACGAGGGACATGTGTCCGCCACCCGAGCCGCCGACGAGGTAGATGCGCGAGGCATCGATGCGAGCGTGGGTTTGGGCATAATCGACGGCGTCGATAATATCCTGCGAAGCCAGATCGGAAGCGCAGGCCTCGGGGTGATTATTGATGCCACGGAAGGCGGGCGCGATCATGACCCAGCCGCGCTGCTTGGCTAAGCCGATGAGGAGGGGGCCTTGTTCGATGCTGCCGCTCCAAGTGTGGAGGAAGACGAGGAGGGGCACGGCCTCTCCGGGGAGATTCTTGGCCGCGGATTCCGGCTGATAGTAAACCACTTTCTGCATCGAGCCATCCCGGGTGCTCTTCACGTCCACCGAAGCCTTGATGGCGGCGGCTTTCATTTCAGCGTTTCGATCCGCCGCGGGATGCGCGAGGTCCTCGGTGGGTCCGATAGCGGCCAAGGTGGCTACGCTGAGAGTACCGAGAATGACGGCGCCGCTCATTTCTTCGACTCGCCGACGAGTTTGGCTAGGAGGAAGGCCAGTGAGGAGCGGTGCTGGACGTCGGGTGCGCCAGGGTAGACGAGTTCGCAGGGGACCTTCAGCTCGTCGCAGTGTTCCTTGAGCTTAACGCCGAAGTTGGCCGTATGGGTCGCATCTTTTTCAACCTGGCCAAGATTAGGCTTCGTATTGAAGAAAAGGCCGACGGGTGGGTCGTCCGAGCTCACCAGTTCGTAAGGAGAATATTCCTTAATCCAGGGCATGATTTTTTCACGGGCATCCACGAAGGCCTGGAAGGAGGAGATTTTCTTTTTGCCATCACCGACGATGCCGAAGGCGTGGGCACCGTAGCTGCTGTTCGGCGTCCAGTCGCGCATCTGCTGGGGGTCGAGCGAGGTTTGGGGTGCGTCGACGGCGGCACAGAGGAGGCGGGTAGATTCGCGGGCGATCGGGTCGGCGCTCTTGGGATCTGCAAGGTCATCGTGGAAGGCGAGCCAAAGGCTCGTGCAGGCCCCGGCGGAACCGCCGGTGGCGCCGATGCGGGCCTTATCGATATTCCATTCCTTGGCTTTGTTGCGCACGAATTGCAGGGCGCGGGCACAATCGAGCATCGGGCCTTTGACGGGCGGCACAACGCCGTCCGCGGTGGCTTCCTTGATGAAGCGGTATTCGATGGAGACTACCGAGACGCCGGCCTTGAGGGCGGCGGTGAGCATGCCGTTGGCCCCAGTGCGGTCACCTGCGTTCCAGCCTCCACCGTGGATATAGAAAATAAGTGGGGTCGGCTTATTCGATTCGGCCTTCCAGAAATGCATCACTTGTTTGGGGTGAACGCCGTAGGCGACATCGGCCTCGGTGGGTGCGACGATGTAGGTCGCCTTTTTTGCCACCGGAGCAGCTTTCGCGGCCTCAGGTTTAGCGACGGTCGGGGTGTCGGCGGCGAACAGCGGGGCGACGCCGACCGAAAGGGCGAGAAGGGAGGTGAGCAGGGGTGTGCGCATAAGAGGCAGGATGGGATGATTACGGGGAGAGGGAAGGGGGAAGTGCCAATCCAGTCACATTGTTATTAGATATCTAGGACACTATGTCCTGATACCCGGGCCGGAGACGGCCGGATAATCGGCCTTACTTGGCGGCTGGCGGCACCTTGCAGGTCTGCCAGGCGAGCAATTTCCACTCGCCCTTTTCGAGGCGCCAGGCGCCCAGGTAGCAGATCTTCGTTTCGGTGGTGGCCTCGTTAATGATGGCTTTCACGTCGAAGAAGCCGGTCATCAGGGCAATGCCTGGAGCGGGGAAGGTGAAGTCGCGCTTCACGTAGTCGAGGCGCAGGTACTTGGCCTTACCGCTGACAATCAGATCGACGAACGAGGCCTTGGTGTCCACGAGCGCATTGGAGTGGGCGTAGTGGAGGTCATCGGAGAGAAAGGTGGCGAGTTTGGCTCCATCGCGGGCTTTCATGGCGGCGACGCGGGCATCATCGGCGGCGCTGATGCGGGCGAGTTCTGGATGGTCCGCAGCTGAGCAGGTGAGGGCGGCGAGCAGGGCGATGAGGAGGGTGCGCATGGATTTAAAAGAGAGGCGTGCGGAGGGGAGGCGAGTGGAATCAGCGGAGGAGTGTCGCGTGAGCCGGGATTTTCAGGCCTTCGTGGGTGATTTCACTTTCACCGGTATTCACGAAAAGAAGATGCGGGCGCTGGCCGTGTCCAAGATGGTCGGTGGCCGCTAGATTAAAGATTTGGACGGCCGGGTTATGGGAGGGTGTCAGTAGGGAGGTGAAGCTGCCAATGTAGGCACCGCCGTAAATTGCCAAATCTGTCGTCGGACCCCAGCTATAGAAAACTGGATCACCCGTGAGCCAAGGGCCGGTGCCGGGGTGATTTTCAACGCGGAGCTTAGTCAGGCTGACAGGTTTAGCTTCCATCGTGAATTCAAGTCGGAGCGGAGTCTGGGTGGCACGAAGCAGCCCGCCCAGGGTGGTCTGTCCGGCTTTGAGGCGATAGTTCCCCAGATAGATTTGCTGGTCACCGCTGTTCAATACACGCACGCGAAGGCTTTGGCCCTCCGCAGGTTTGATTTCCGCCCGCCATTGGAAGTCGCCGGCCCCGGAGGGCAGTTCGGCGCGCCAGTGGCCGGCGGAGATTTCGCTGACAGCGGTGTTCAGGCGCTTTTTTTCACGCAGGCCTTCGTAGGGAATGGCCGCCAAGCGTGTGCCGCGATGCTCTGGGCCCGATTGTTGGGTGGCAGATACTTCATCGGGGAAGAAGTTACGGGCGCTGCGGGTGACTTGGCTGAGCCAGCGGCCGATTTCCGGTGCGAAGCTTGGGTCTTCGGCGGCCAGCGGCGCGATCATCGAGGCTGCGATAAAAGTGTTCATCGCGAAAGCGTAGGCGTCGCCGTCTCGCGTCGAGCCGCAGAGTCCTGTGGCCGCGAGGCCATTGAAGTCATGGTCGATGCGGCCCCACCAGCGTCGGGTGCTATTCGATTCGTCGTTCTTGCTCAGGCACCAGTCCAGTAATTTACGAACATCATAGTGCGTGCCTTGTTCACGGTTCATGCGGGCGGCGAGGGCGGGGGCGCAGTATAGGCTAAACTCGTAGAGCGGATTTCCGTCGGTAAGGGTGCGCCGCTCAAGCGCATCCATGGCCCAGCGGGCCGCCTCTAGGTGCGCAGGCTGCTGATGCCGAAGCCAGGCAGCGTAGCACACGTAGGCCATAGCGGCGGCGGCATCGGGCTCGGTCCATCGTCCGTTGATCACCGGGCCCTTTTTCGGCCCGTGGGTGATGTAGCTCGTTTGATTGAATTCCGCCCGAGGGCCTCCGAGTTCGCGGATGATTTCCGCATAGCGGTCGGCCATGCGGGTGAGGTTGGCGTCCATCTCGGTCGACTCTGGATGCCGCATGGCGAGCTGGGTGAGTAGGACGGCGGGAAGCAGTTCATACCAATAACTGGTGGTCGCTTTGCCGCCGATACCGTTGCTGGGGATGCCTTCAGGTGAGCTCCAGCGGAGGGCGGAATTCAAAAGCGATTTAACGCGGGCGTCGCCGCTGAGGTCCGCCGACAGGAGGAAGCCCAGGACGCAGATGCCTTCTCCGCTGGGTACGCCCCCCGCATAGGATGGTAGCTTGAAAGCGTTGGGCTCGAGGCTCGCGGCCAAGGGGAGGTGGGTCCCGGGTGTGCGTGAAAAGATGAGCTCATTAAAGGCCACCTCGCGCGACTTCCAGAACTCATACGGCTGAGTCTCGGCGTGGGCGAAGATCCCTGCAGTTAGCCACAGGATCAAGGACGGGACTTTCATCCGTTAATTCCGGACGGCGGTGACAATGCTACGATCGCAGGCGGTATCTTGATGACGGATGTCGGTGAAGCCGGCTTCGGTCAATAAGGCGCGCATCTCGCCGGTCCCGTAGCAACGGCCTTCGGTGACACTCATCAGCAGGGCAGAGTAGGCGGCGACGGGGGCGGGCCCGGTCTTGGCGTCATTCAGGTGGGCATCGTGGACGATAAGTAGGCCGCCCTTGGGAAGGGCCTTGGCGGAGGCGGCGAGGAGCGTGCGGACCTTATCTGTATCCCAATCGTGCAGCACGTTGGAGAAGAGGTGGACGTCGTAGCCAGTGGGTAGGGTGTCCTTGAACATGTCGCCAGCGGCGACGTCGACCCGGTCTTGAAAACCTCGTTTGGCGATCATCTTGCGGGCGATGCCATCGACAGGTGCGCGTTCGAAGACCGTTGCGGTCAGCGTGGGATGATTGGCCACGAGGGCACAGGCGTAGATGCCGGAGCCTCCCGCAATATCCAAGAGACGCGTGCGGGTTCCGATGGGGGCGGCTTTCGCCATGGTGGGGCCGAGTGTGAATCCACGGCAATCCATGGCAGCGGTGAAGGTGGTCGCGAATTCATCGGTGAGCATCGCTTCCGTCCACGGCTTCTCGTCTTTGTAACTACCCCAGTTGGCCGGCTTGTCTGTGCGCAGGATGATGACGAAATCTTTCACCACTGGGCGATCTTTCAAGGAGGCGTAGTAAGGCCCCAGGAAGGTGGGTGAGGTGCTGACGAGGTGTTCCTGGCCGAGAGCAGTGACGGAGTAGATGCTGTCTTTCAGGGCGAGGAAGCCATTCGCGGTGAAGAGCGTCAGCATCACGTCGGTGGGCCGACGGTGCGTCGCGAAATCTTGGCAGACGGTCGCAAGGTCGGAGGGCTTGAGGGCGAGCTTGGTGAAGAGGTCGAACTCTGTGACGGCCGCCGCGATGAGGTCGACCGCGTAAAGGCCATCGCGGAAGCGGTAGATGCCGAGTGGGTCCGTGGCGGGAGAGCGCGTGAGGTCGAGGGTCGGGGGCATCTTATTTGAGGGTCTGGATATAAAGAATGAGGGAGGAGATTTGCGCATCACTCAGGATGCCAGCAAAGCTGGGCATAGCGTATTCGCCCTTGGCGTACGCAGGCGCTTTCTTGGCGTTAGGATCGAGGATGGACTCGCGGATATAAGCGTCGTCGGCCACGCAGGTACCTTTCTTACCCTTGTCGGTGATGAAATCCCGTTGCGCACCATAGAGCCCCTTCCATTTCGGTCCGACGTGCGGTTGGTCGATATCGAGGACGGAGTGGCAGGCGACGCAGCCGAACATTGTGGCGAGGCGACGGCCTTCTTCGGCGGAGATGATTTCGGCTTTGCCTGCGGTGGCCCGGCGAGGGGTGAGGTCGACGGTGAGGTCCTCGAAGCCTTCGGCCTTGGGGTCGAATTTGATTAGGTCGTACGGCGTCGTGTAAGCATTTTGGTGCATTTCGTCGCCGGCGGCGCTGGCAATGGACCAGCCAATCCGCAGCTGTTCGACGAGTTTCATGCCAGGCACGCCAATGAAGAGGCTGTGGCCGTCTTTGCTGAGGTAGGCGCTGCTCGGGATGAGCCAATCGTTCCCAGGCGTACCATCTGCCTTATACTGTGCCGAGCCGTAGGTGTAGCGGCGTTGGTAGTGCCAGGTAGCGAGCGAATAATTGGCAGGGTCCTTGGCCTTGGCTGGGTCGAGGGCGACGTCGAAGTTTAAGAGGACGCCATTGGCCATTGGTACGACGGCCTTGGGGGTGAGCGAAGGCTGGCGGGTGTAGCGTACGCGTCCAATGCCGCTCAAGGTGTCGAGGACATTGCCCCAGCCGATGACTTGGAAGCCGGCGATATAAAGCTGGCCATCGCTGGGGTTCACGGAGCCATTGAGAGGTGGGAAATCGAACGCGGTGGTGACACTTACCATGCTGGCTTGCGGACGGGAGCCGCGATGATTGAAGACCACGCGCAGCAGGTCGGGCTTGTTGAAGCAAATCTGCACGAGCTCATTGTTCAATGGGCCCATCTTGGCGTCGAACAGCCAGACCTGGGAGAGGGCGGAGGCGTTGATGGAGTGTGGTACCCAGGTGAGTGGATCCGCAATGGGGGCCGGGTATTGCTCGCGTGGGTACTTGTCGCCGAGGAAGCCGTAGAACTGGTGATCGCGGACGATGTGAAGGGGCGTGCTGGGGATGTACTGACCTTCTTGGTCGCTGGCGGTGACGAGGCCGGTGTGGAGATTGACAGCGAGATTGGGTTGGCGGAAGCCGTAGCCGAGCACGGTAGAGGTGAGTCCATCGGCGGCGATGCGCAGGACGCTGCCGTTATGTTTGCCGAGGGTGGTGCCTTCCTGTCCGCCCTTGGCGATGACGAATTCACCTTTCGGGGCGAGGCGGATGGTGCTGGGGAATTCGCGCATGTCCGCCGTCTGAGCGAAGGCGTTAGAGAAGAGTTCGTGGACGTCGGCTTCACCGTCTCCATTAGTGTCGCGGAGGCGCCAGATGCCGTTGCGATCGAAGACGTAAATTTCTTCGTCGCGGATCGCACACGTCATCGGCTCGTGCAGGCCCGATGCGAAGCGGTGCCAGTGCACAGATCCTTGATCTTGCGGGAGGCCAGTGGCGGTCCACACGTCGCCGTCGATGGTGACCACGACGGCGGTGCCATCTTTCTTAAACTGAATATCACCGCAACGCACGGCCCGCTTCCAAGGATTGGGGATGGGCAGGTCGACGTGATCGATGACGTATGTTTCCTTGGCATCCGAGCGGTGGACGGTCGTTGCCACCGTCTGTGGCCAGCGCGACTTCGAGGCGCCGGTAGGCATCGGCTTGGGCGCGACGGCAGGAGCGATGCGTTCGTCGCAGAGGGCAACACAGAAGGTGACTTCAGCTTGATGGGCGGGGACTTTAACCACCCAGAGGTCGTCATGGTTGGCGAGCTGCGCATTGTCTTGCCCAGTGGGCGAGGTGACGCTGACCCCTGTTTCGATTTCTTGGGCTGGGCCGTTCATGCGGTTGCCCACCACGAGCCAAAGGTCCCGCTTAGACGGCGAGAGGGAAATATGTCGTTCGACGACCGTATGTTCGCCGCGGTTGGAGGCGGTCCACCATTCGCGGACTTTGGCATCATGCACGGTGTACTCGAGGACGACTTGGTCGCCAGCGAGGTGCAGGGCCGTGAAACGTCCCATCTCGGCGGGCAAGGGGCCGCGGCCGACTTCCTCGGGGCTAGGGGCGGGCGAGCGCGGATCTGTCAGGCTGATTTTTTCGCCCCCTTGCCATCCGGGAAGCAGTGCACAGCCGAGCCAAAGTTTACCATCCGGTTGGGGGGCGGGAAATTGTCCTCCGGGAGTCTTGCGGCTCGGGTCTAGGTACGAACCTGGAGCGAGGGCTTTATCAGTGACGCCTTTACCTTTCCAGACGGCGGAGATGCGGAGAAGATCTGTGTCGAAGCAGGCCCAGCAGTCTTGCGGGAGTTTCAGGATGATGCCGCGCGGGGTGAGGTTATTTTGGCCGAGGCCTTCCCGGCGGGCGTCGAGGACGGACGAGAAGTAAGGATAATCAGCTTCAACCCATGTGCCCCACGGCTGGGCGACGGTCGGGCGGGCAGCTTTTGGCGTGGCCTTGGGTTTATCCGCGGCGGCCACGGTCAAGGACGCAGCCAGCAGGGAAAAGATCAGGGAACGCACGCTCATCGGCAGGGCAGTTTGATAGGGTGGCCTTCGTCAAAAGGCAACCCGGGGGAGCCGGGTTTCGAGCCTTTATCAGCCTAACGCGATTGGAGCCATTCCAGGAACGAATGCTCCTTGGTGATGAGGATGCGGAGCAAGTCGCTCCGGTCATCCGTCCAGGCACCGATACGTTCCGAGACCTCAATTGGGTCGCCGGCGACCTTACTGATCAGCGGGTGGCTGAGTAGGGTCTTATTCCGGGTGAGCAGAATCCAGTCCGAGGCGTAGATGCCGTCATCATCGGCGGCCGGCTCACTGTCATTGATGATTGCCGAGTTATATTTGGAGGCCTGAGCGGCTCGCGCCACGATGGGACGTAGGTCCAGATAGCGGTTAGAGACGTGCACGGCGATGACGCCGTCGCTTCGGAGGTGGCGATTGTAAATCTGGAAAGCTTCCAGCGTGAGCAGGTGGACCGGAATGGCGTCGCTACTGAAGGCGTCGAGGATAATCACGTCGTAGTTCTGATCCTTTTCGCCTTCCATCTTGAGCCGGGCATCACCCATCACGAGTTCCGTCTTTGCCTTGGAATCTTTCAGGTAAGTGAAGGTCTTGGTGGCGAGCCGAGCCACATCATCATTAATCTCGTAGAAGCGGAATGTGTCACCGGCATCGCCCCAGGCGGCCAGCGTTCCCGCACCAAGCCCGACAGCCCCAACGCGGCGGCCATGGTCAGGATGGTAGGCGCGTAGCAATCGGCCGATGCCGCTCGTCTCGCTGTAGTAGGTCGTCGCCATACGTCGGCGAATCTCGCCACTATACTGCAACCCGTGAATGGTGGCACCATGCTGGAGTGTGAGATGGCGTTGCTCGGGATTATCCGCGTTGGCAATATTGACTTTAAGCACGCCGTAAAATCCGCGGGTCACGATGGAAGAGCCCTTGCGGGAGGTATCCGCAATATCCCAGAGCTTGGCACCAAAGGCCAACAGGAGCGGGAGTAAGAGGGCCCAACCCCAGCGCCCCATTCCGCGTTGGAGCAGGGATGATGCCTCTTGGCGGAGGACGATCAAAGCCAGTGCCGCCATGAGGTACAGGGCGAGATGTAGTTCAAAATAATCCGGGAAGATGAGCGGGGCGGCGAGGGCGACGAAGAGGCCGCCCAAGGCGCCACCGGCGGAGATTGAGAGGTAATACCCGGTGAGCTTTTTGGCGCTCGGCCGCAGGCGATAGACTTCGCCGTGGCAAACCATGCACGCCACGAAGAGCAGGCCGAGGTAGAGCGAAGCCTCCATGGTAATCTCCGGGTGCGATTCCGCTTGGATGAGTTGCCAGAGTACCCCACCCAGTAATCCGGCGAGGAGCGGCATCCAGAGCCAGCGCTGATACCAGCGAGGGCTGTCGAAGCTGATGATGAAAGACAGAAGGTAGAGTCCGAGGGGTAGCACCCAGAGGAATGGCACCACGGCGATGTCTTGGCAGAGCTTATTGGTAATCGCGAGGAGGAGCATCACGCCGCAGGCCGGGAGCGCGAGCCATAGGAAAACTTGGGCGAAAGGGGTGGCGACTTCTGGTTCAGCGATATCGGCGGCTGGATTTTTTTCGGCGGATTGGGCGCGCTGCCAGACGATCAGCCCACACCATCCAGCAAGTCCGGCATACACCGCGAGGCCACCGGACCAGTAGCTGGCCTGAAGTTGCCGGGAGAGGTTGGGTTCGACGACGAAGGGATAAGCAATGAGCGCGAGGAGCGAGCCAACGTTGGAGAGCGCGTAGAGGCGATAGGGCGAGACGCCCGGGTGCGCTTCGCTGAACCAAGCTTGCAGGAGCGGGCCTGTGGCCGAGAGCACGAGGTAGGGCAGGCCAAGGCAGCCGAGCAGCAGAAATAAAATATGACCAGCGGGCTGCGAACCATCCGTGGGTTTCCACTGATCGCTGGGTGTGATTGGCAGGAGCGCCACGGCGATGGCGAGAAGGCATAGGTGGAGGATGACCTGCTGGCGCGGCTTAAGTCGGCTGATGCTGAAGTGCGCATAAGCGTAGCCGCCCAGGAGGAGTACCTGGAAGAAGAGCATGCAGGTCGTCCAGACGGCGGGGCCACCGCCGAACCAAGGCAGGATGAAGCGAGCAATCAGCGGCTGCACGAGGAAGAGCAGGCAGGCTCCCCAGAAAATAGTCAGGCTGAAGGCGAACATAGGTTAGGGTAAGGCGGGGGTATGCTTACTGAAACCCCGCAAGGGACGTAAGGTTTTAGGGGTGATCGTAAAATGCCCGGACGCGAGCCCGAGGCAACCCCTGTTCACGCCCGCGGCCGAATCTTCAGCACCAACGTTTCATAGCCCAGCGCCCGGTCATAGGAGGCTTCCTTTTCCACGCGCTCCACGGCGGAGATGATTTCCAAAGTATCCACGTGTTCGACGCACTTCTGGAGTAGGGTGCGGAGAATCAGGCGAGCGTGGGCCGCACCAAGGCAGAGGTGTTCGCCGAAGCCGAAGGAGAGGTGAGGGTTCGGTTTGCGATCGATCTTGAATTCATCGGCCTGCGCAAAAACAGATTCATCCCGATTCGCCGAAGCCCAGCCGAGGGAGACGCGTCCGCCCGCAGGGACGTGCTCGCCGTGCACGGAGGTCGCGACGGGGCAAACGCGTCCAATGTGGGTCAGCGGCATGAAGTAACGGAAGAACTCTTCGCTCGCATGCGTGATGCGTTTCGGGTCTTCGCGTAGGTAAGTGAGGGCTTCTGGATTAGCCGCGAGGTGTCCGAGCGCGCAAGCAACCGTGTGGATGATCGTGTCGCGGCCGCCGGCGAAGGCGATGTTCGCGTAACCGAGCTTCTCCTGATGGGTGAGCGGACGGCCTTGGAAAGTGGCCGCGTGGAGTGCGGAGAAGAAGTCAGCGCCGGGTTGGGCGGCGGTGGCGGCGAACTTACCTTCGATGTATTCGTCGAGGCCGGAGCTCTTGCTGAGCCCATCGTTCTTGCGGAAGACGTGTGTGCCCCAGCCGATCCAGAGTTCCGCTTCGCTCTCGGGGACATTCAGCAGGTAGGTAAGGGCGCGGGATTGGAGCGGCAGGGCGAAATCGTGGACGATTTCGATTTCTGGGCGATTAAAGGCGTCGCGGAGCATCTCCTCCGTCAAGGCTTCAACTTGGGCGACCATTACGGCGGACTTGGGTCGCTGGAAGAATGGTTCGGCGATGGCTCGGTAATCGGCGTGTGCAGGGGGGTCGATCTCCAGTGGGAGTTGCCGGACAGAACGCACGGATTCCTCGGAGGGAATCGGCACGCGGCAAGGGGCGTCAGAGCTATAGGTCGACCAATCTTTCGCTGCTTGGCGAACATCCGCATGCCGCAGGATCATCGGAATCTGTTCGCCTTGAAATTCGTAGCGCGCGACTGGGCCAGCCTCCCGCTTCGCCTTGAAGGGGTCGGTGGGCTTGTGGCCGAAGGGACATTTTCCGCCGAACATGGATTTACTTCTGGCCGAGTTGCAGCTCGAGCCAAGGGGTAATGCGTTCGGCCCAGCGGGCGGCATGTTCCCGGAGGCCGGGACCGCTGAAGTGGACGCCCTTGCCATTGCTCTGACGCCACTCGGATTTCAGGGCATCGCTATCCGGGCCGGCGAGCGCAATGCCGGACTTCCAGAGCGCTGCCTGGGCGTCGCGGATGTCGGCCGAGGCTTCGTCACCCGGTACGTGATAGCTGACCTGCGCCACG
>CAIKRN010000121.1 GCA_903829855.1 uncultured Opitutia bacterium | reverse complement strand
TTCTTCACGGTCTTGGCCTGCGCTGGCTTACCCTTCGCAGGCTTCGCGGCAACGACCTTGGCCGGATGTACCTTGGCGAGACGCTTGGCCACCGCTGGCTCAACGTAGGGGGCCGGGGCCTTCGGACGCTGATCGACCGGACCTTTGACGGCGGCCCAAAGTTTATCGCGGAATTCCTGGATGCCAGCTTGGGAGTAACAAGAAATCGGGATGACGATATCCTTCACGCGTTCCTGGAACAGCTTCAGTTTCGCCGCGGCTTCAGGGAGGTCCATCTTGTTGGCCACGATGATGCGCGGCTTCGCAGCGAGAATCGGCGAGTAGAGGCGAAGTTCGCGCTCAAGGATGCGGTGGTCGTCCCACGGATTACGGTTCTCGCTGCCGGCCATATCGATGATGAATACCAGCAAAGAACAGCGTTCGACGTGGCGAAGGAACTGGTGACCGAGGCCGCGGTTTTCGTGGGCGCCTTCGATGAGACCAGGAATGTCCGCCATGACGATGCGGTCGAAACGATCTTCGTAATCAATCACGCCCACATTGACGTGCAAGGTCGTGAACGGATACGGCGCCATCTTCGGACGGGCGGCCGTGAGGAGATTCGTAAGCGTCGACTTGCCGGCGTTCGGGTAGCCCACGAGGCCGATGTCGGCGATGGTCTTCAGCACGATGCGGAAGGTGCCTTCTTCGCCGGGGTAACCCGGGGTCGTGCGGCGCGGAGCCTGATTGACCGAGCTCTTGAAATTCATGTTGCCCATGCCGCCTTTGCCACCGGCGAGAAGGATGACGCGTTCACCGTGCTCGGTGAGTTCAGCCACGAGACGGTTGGAGCCCTCTTCGAGCACCTGCGTGCCCGGAGGCACTGGCAGAATCAAATCACCACCATCAGGCCCAGCACACTGGCGACCCATCCCAGGGGCACCATTACGAGCGCGGCGGTGAGGCTGCCAGCGGTAGTGTTGCAGGTCGCCTTCGTTACGATCGCAGACCAGGACGACGTCGCCACCCTTGCCACCGTTACCGCCGTCGGGGCCTCCCTTTGGGATAAATTTCTCACGGCGGAAGCTGACGCAGCCGTGGCCGCCGTCTCCGGACTTCAATACAACCTTGGCTTCGTCGATAAACATTTGCCCCTTAAGTAGGCCTCCCCTGCCCCGAGGGCGAGGAGGAAAGGCGACGGTTTAGCGCTCCAGCCCGCGCGAACGACGCAACCAGCGCTCAATCGGCGAGAAGAAGATGAGATCCGCCAGAAGCCCAACCAGCATCACGACCGCCATCACGCCCATCACCTGATCCATGCGGAGTAGTTCACGGCCAGCGTTAAGGAGGGAGCCGAGGCCGAAGCCCGTGACAATCACCACGAAGATTTCCGCCGCCATTAAAGAGCGCCAAGCAAAGGCCCATCCCTGCTTCATCCCGCTGAGCACGCCCGGAAGCGCGGCCGGGAAAATCACGCGATACCAAAGATGCCAGCCCTTGGATCCCATAGTCTGGGCTGCCCGCAAGTAGAGCGGTTGGACGTTCAGCACTGATTCCTGGACGGCAATGACGACGGCCCAGACCGTACCCATCACGACGACGAAGAGCACGGCTTCCTCCCGGATGCCGAACCAGAGTAACGCTAGGGGCACCCAGCAAACAGAAGGCAAGGTCTGCAGGCCGAGGGCAAGGACGCCCAGCGTATCACGAATCCAGCGGACGCGAGCGCAGAGGGCACCCAGCGGCACGCCCAGCGCGGCACCGATAGCGAATCCGATGATGAGTCGGCGCATCGTCACCCAGGTTGCTGAAAGGAGCTCGCCACTGAG
>CAIKRN010000120.1 GCA_903829855.1 uncultured Opitutia bacterium | reverse complement strand
CGGTGTCCCGGAGCGGCTTCGCGTCGTTGACCTGCTCGACCATCGGGTCGCTGACCCAGACATGGGCGCGGATGTTGACCATCGGCGTATAGGTCCAGCTCATGATCCCGAAGAAGACCGAACTCTGCTGGGCCATGAGCAGGGCCGAGAACGCCAAGCCGCACAGGAGCATCGCCAGTTTGGCGCGGTCTCCGAAGAGCATGTTGAGAGCGAGGCGATACATCAGACGAGTCCTATAATTGTCTCCCCAACAAGCGTCGGGTCAATGGGAAGTCAAACGGCCCGGACAATGTCCGGGCCGCCGTGACCTGACCGTGCCTGATCGGCTTACTTGGCGATGACAGCGACCGACGGCAGCTTGACGAAGTTCGTCTTGAACCATTCCGGCCCCCAGGAGGCGTTGACGGCCCAGGCGGCGACGAGGAGGACGAGGGCAATCGAGAAGCAACGGACGACCTTGGCCTTGTCTTCGCTCTTGGCGCCGGCGTGTAGGAGGCCGACCGCGCCGAGGGCGAGGATCGGATGGAACCAGGAGACCGGGCGCGCCGTATTAAAGAACGCGAAGAGCCCGACGATCAGGTTGATGTCGACAAGGACGGCGACGATGCGCTGGAAGACTGGCTTCGGACCCTTGACCAAGGCGACGATGATGACGGCCAGGACCAAGACGAGGAGGAGCGTGCCGTAATGCTTATGGGCGGTGAAGAGCGGGTTCATGCCCACACCTTGTGGCGACCAGCTTCCGACTCAAGCCCTCGTTCACCAAGCTCGGCTTAACGATCTTCTGGAAAGAGCATCCGGAAGGAGAATGCCGCCAAGACCCCGCCGGCTAACTGCGCCGACATATCGATGAGGATACGCGGGGCGGTTTTCGCAAGATATACGCCCTCCTTTATTAAGGCTTCAACCCCACCCGTATCGCCAAAGAGTGCGGAGGCCACCCCGTGAAAGGCTGAACCGAGTGTCACGGCGGGATTCAAAGTGGGAGTGAACTCCGCGAAGGTGCCTTCAAAGCCGAGCACCGTGAGTGCAATGGCGACGCCGAAGTAACTGTTCCCAGCGGTGAGCCGAGACGTCCCAACCATTAGGATAACCAAAACCAACAGAAAGGTGCCGAGTATTTCCACCACCGACGAAGACCACACCCCTTCATAAGGCGAGTCGCTGAGGGCTTCCACGGCACCCTTGGTGTGCTCCGCGTCATGACCAGCAATCAACCCGACGACGACGGCGGCCAAAATGGCGGCGGCAAACTGCACAGCCATGTAAGCGAACATGGATTTCGTCCCAGCCCGGCGGCGAAGGCGGACCGCAAGAGAGACGGCCGGATTATAATGGGCGCCGGAAATCGCTGCCCCTAGGTAAATGAGCGCGCAGAGTAGAGCCGCGATCGGGATGGGCCCCTGCGTCAAAATCGATCCTGCACAAAGGAAAAAAGTGCAAAGGGCTTCGATGAAGAGCTTATTGCGCATCGAGGGAGCGTCGGTGTTTGCGGAGAAGCCTCAAGCCCGGAGTCCGCCTATTTGGCAAGCCGGGCGGTGAGCCAGTTCTCACTGAAAAGGGCTATGTCTTCTGCATTGGGGAGTCGTCGGGTGCGTGCCTTGAGCTCTTTGGCGGTGTCCTCTTGGGCCGCCAGTAATTCCGTGAGCATGCCATGCAGCGGCGTCTTCTTGTTCTTGTTATCAACTAACCAGAAACCCACCTGCTGTCCGTCGACAACCTCATTGTTGTAGTACTGCCAGAAGAGCGTCATCACGGGGCGCCACGAGAGGAACTTCGTGAGAATCTCCGCGTTCTTCTTCCGGTGGACTTCGCCGTCCGCGCCACAGAAGGCCCAGGAAAGCCCGAACTCACCAATGAAGACACGCTTGGCAGGGAGGCCGGCCTTAGGGGGGATCTGGGCGTTCACGTAATCCAACGTCGCCCGCACTTCTGCCACGGGAAGCATCTGACAGTCGTAGGCGGAGTAGGAAATGAAATCGACGTTCACCTTCGGCAGTACGGCGTTCACCATGCGCTTCCGCCCGTCTTTCATCGCATCGCGGACGCGATTGACCTCAGCGTAGGTGTAGATGCGGCACTTGCTGTAAGGAACCTCGGAGCGGGCGTCATCCACGGCCTGCTGGCGGACATTGAGCCATTCAATCATTGCCGCGGCGGCTTCCGGGGTAACATCGCGCTTCACATCGCGATCAGGGAGAAGGTACCAGTCGCCTTCCCAGTGGCCGATAAAGAACGTCTTCCCGGTGGCGTCATACCGGGTGAGCAAATCCTTCGTGAATGCATAGACAGCGTTATATTCGCGACGGCGCATTTCGGGTGTAAGGCCCGTAACCCAATCGCCTTTTGAGCGATACCAGAGCACGTAATGCGTGAAAGGCATCGCGATGAAATCCGTTAGCTGCTGCGGCGTCTGGACGTGCATCTTCAGGATGCGTGAGCCCATGGCATTGATGCCTTTGGCTCCCTCGAGTACGGCTTCGTCTTTGGTAAACTTATAGGACGGGCCGATAATCTGCGTACCGATGACTTGCGGAAACGCATCCGGTAATTGCGGAACCGCGGGCAGCTGCGTCATCTCCACCTGATTGGTCGGGCGACCCTTCTTCTGGGCAGAGACGGCGAGGGGGAGCGCCAGAAGGACGCCTAGTATTAGACGGGGGAAGAGACTCATGGGGTGAACCTCAGGGAGAGGCACTTGAATTGTCCAACGTGAACACCCTTCCTTCAAGCCCGTTCCCACCCATACCATGATAACATCCCACAAAGTCCTCGCCGCGGCCATTCTGGCCTTCGGCCTCCACACCCAGCTCGGTGCTGCCGCCTCCAAAGAGGAAGGGCATGCCCCTGATCCGGAGCACGCCCGGCTCGTCGCCGCCCGCAAGGCTGCGAATGAACTCCCCGACGTTCTCGCTGCCGAGCAGCAGTCTAAGTCGGATCGGGCCCTCGCCCACAAGGCCCTCGCCGAGTACAAGCTCGCCCGCAAGAAATCCGCCGCCTCCGAAGAGGCCTACCACAAGGCGCTTGAAGCGGGCCTAACCAAAATCGATGAAGGGGCGGCGGCGATTCAAGAAAAAGAACGGGCCGCTTTTCATGACCGCATGGTCAAAGCTCGGGCCGCGAAGAAAGGTAGTAGCAAGAAAGGCGGCGCCAAGGGCGAGGAACCAGAAGAAGGGCCAGAGGAACCGGCGGAAAAAGCCGACCCTAAGAATTAACCTTAACGCGACCCGCCCATCGGCGGGTCGCTTATTTGGCCAGCGCGTGTTCGAAGGCCGCCCAAATCTCTTCGACCGGCTCGAGCCCGACGGAGATGCGCAGTAGGTCTGGATCGAGACCAGCCGCCCGTATCTGGGCCCGACCCTCTTCAGAGGTAACTTCCGAAAAATGGGCCAGCCAAAGAAATGGTGCCGCCAACGTAAAGCGAAGCCCGAAGCTCGGTCCTTTGATCACCTGCAGCCGATCGTACGTGCGACGCATGTCCGCCCGTAGCTCCAGGGTGATGAGTGCCCCTGCGCCAAAACCGGCGCGCTGAATCTGCCGATAAGCGGAAGCCGTCGGGCCCTGATCGGCCGTGCGCACCCGCGACACCGCTGGATGGGCGGCGAGCCGGCGGGCAATCTCTGCGGCATTCGCCGACATGCGGCGCGAAACTTCGGCGAGTCGGCCCACCTGGTTCGCCAGCACATCGACATCCAACGAATGCAGGGGCTCGTGACGCTCGCGGGCTACCCGTAGCAAAATATCCGCATCGGGCACCTTCGGGTTCACCACCAACAATCCAGCCATGACATCTCCCTCGGCCGCCGCGTATTTAGTCAGACTAGAGGCAACCATGTCGGCATAAGGCAGCACATCGACGGTGGCCACGCCGACACTGCTGGGGTCCAAAATTAATTTGGCTGAGTACTTATCACAAAGGGCACGCAAGGCGGGGACATCAGCCGTCTCTAGTTGCGGGTTATTCGGCACCTCCGTGAATACCCCCGCGATAACACCGCTCGCCAATAAGCGCTCGACTGCATCCAGGTCCCGCACGTCGGCGACAAAATGATGCCGCGCGTCCAGCGCCTTCTCAAAGAGGCGGGTCGAATCGACATAGAGCCAACCTAATTGAATCCAGTCCTTACGGCCCCTCGGGCGTTGCACCGCATTCACGGCGGCGAGTGCCGCATCAACGGCATTCATGCCGGAAGTGGCAATCAGTAGGTTGCCGGGGGCGACGCCGATGAAATATGGCGACAATGATTCCCGCACACCACTCAGCGCCGCGGCTGGTGGCTGAGCGACTGACCCTTGGAGCCAAGCTTCGGCCTGTCGGGATGAAATCAGCGTGCCCGTGTGCTGGATTAATTTACCGAGCCGCTCCGCCGCCGGACCCGCCGGGGTCGTTAAGAGACACCAGTCGCCCACCTGATCCAGGGAAGAAATCGGCG
>CAIKRN010000119.1 GCA_903829855.1 uncultured Opitutia bacterium | reverse complement strand
GCGCCTGGATACCCTCGAAGCCACGCTCAAAGGCGGTAAGAACCCGACCTTTGTGATGGGCAAGGCCGACAGCAGCATGCTCCTGTCGCGCGTCTTCTTAGAGCATACCGCTGGCGACGCCATGCCGCCCAAAGCGGAAAATGCCCTCACGGAAAAGCAAAAGGAGGCCCTTTATGCCTTCGTTGAAGGCCAGCCCATCCCGGATGAACTCGCTAAACCCGCGATGGCAGACACCAAAACCGCTCTGGCCGCAGCCAAAACTGCCGCCGCCGAGCCCAAGGCCGCCCCTAAGGCCAAGAAGTAAGTTTTCTTTTGCCCACCGTCCGCCTCCCCCCATTTATCCCTAACACCATGCTACCCCGTTCCCTCCTCGCGCTGGCGCTCCTCGCCGGCCTGATTTCCCCGCTTGCCGCTGCCGAGCAGAAGCCGATCCGCGTCCTCATCGTCGCCGGCGGTTGCTGCCACGACTACGCTAACCAGAAGGAAATTCTGAAGAAAGGCCTCGAAGCCCGCCTCAACGTAACCGTTGAAGTGGCCTATGACGAAACCAAGTCCGTCAAGCCCGTCTTCGAAATCTACAAGAATCCGGATTGGGCCAAGAACTACGACGTCGTTGTCCATGACGAATGCGCCGCGGGCATCACCGATGCTGCCTACGTTGCTAACATCGTCAACGCCCACCGCAACGGACTCCCGGCCGTAAACCTTCACTGCGCCATGCACAGCTACCGCTGGGGCAACTTCGGCCAGCCAGTCAAAGTCGGCGCCGATAACGCCAGCTGGTATGAAATGCTCGGCCTCCAGTCCACCGGCCACGGCCCGCAGCAGCCTATCAGCATCGCTTTCAGCGATAAAGATAACGCGATCGTGAAGGGCTTCGCCAATTGGACGACCGTCAACGAAGAGCTCTACAACAACATCCAGATTCTTACTGGCCACCCGCTCGCCTCCGGCACCCAGAACATTCCGGAAAAGAAGGACAAGGCTGGTAAAGTTACCCCGGCCAAGGACGTCACCTCGGTGGTCGTCTGGACCAATGAATTCGGCCCGAAGAAGACCCGCATCTTTAGCACCACGCTCGGCCACAATAACGCCACCGTGGAAGACGCCCGCTACCTCGATCTCGTGACGCGCGGCCTGCTCTGGTCCGTCAACAAGCTCGGCGAAGACGGCAAGGCCACCGCTGGTTACGCCAAGTAAGCAGTAAGTCAGGCCTCCAAGCAAAAGCCCCGGTTCGCCGGGGCTTTTTTGTGCCTTCACGGCCGCCGCATGGTGGCTGCAGGTAGGGGCACGGCTACGACGTGCCCTAAGCCTTCCCAAGCGGGCGTGACGTAGTCCCGCCCCTACCCTACGTCCGCCATTCGGCGGACGCTCACTTCAGCGGACAACCGGCCAGCAGTTCGCCCGGGGCGTCCTTCCAGATGAGTTTCACGGACGGCACGCCGCCGAGTTTGGCAACGGTGGCGGAGATTTCGGAAAGCGAGTCAGCATTGTATCCGGGGTACGCCTTGGCGATCTTGCCGCCTGGCGCGATGACCGTGACGTAGACACTGCGCTTGGCGCCATAAGCATCGATGACGGCGAAGTCCGGGTCAGCAATGACTGGGAAGCCCGGCTTGACCGTCGCTGCCCACTCCTTGGCTCCCGCGGCATCCGCATTGATCACCCCAACGACGGTGCAAGCATCACCATAGGCGGCCTGGAGCTGGGTCAGGTAAGGCGCCGCATCTCGTGAGCACGGGCATTCCTTTTCAATGAAGAACAAGACGACCGGCTTCGTTTTCGCGAGAGCGGCGAGGACGAGAGGCTTGCCATTGACACCGGTGCGAGTGAAGCCAGCGGCGGGCTGAGTTGCCTGCGCCGCCGTGGCCACGATCTCTGCGGCAGGCAACGGGTGCTTCGTCTGGGCACGGAAGTTAATCAGGCCCTTGGCGTCCTTCTTCACGGCCGCGGGATTCTTCGACACGATGAACTGCCCCATCATGCCACCGTCCTCATGGTTCGACATGTGGCAATGGAACATAAACGGGTCGGTATCGCTGGCGTAATCATCAAACTTGGCGACAAACGTGACGGCCGCACCCCTGGGCAGATAAAAGGTGTCCTTCCAGCCTTTTTCATATTCGGCAACTTCCCGATCAGTACGCGAAAGCACGCGGAACTGGACATCGTGCAAGTGGAAGGAATGTCCGAAGATGTTATTGTTTCGAACAGTCCAGACCTCGGTCGAGCCGAGCTTCACGACCATGTTCGTGGTGTGCATGTCGAACGGCTTCCCATCGAAAGCGAAGTGCGGGCGACCGTCAGTCACGCTAATCGTCCGCGTGTTCGTGGCCTCCTTCTCACGTGCGAACACGTTATGCGTCAGGGTTGCGGGCACCTTCGTGATGGCCTGCCCCGTCGGAGCGGCAACATTGATCCGCAGTAGGCGATAGTCGTAATTATTAAGGTAACTGCCATTGGCGCCGCCCGTGTCGGCCTCGCCGCCGGGGAAGCCGAAGTCCTGATTAGAATTATAAGCCATCAGCTCGACCGTCCCGCCGACCTTGTCCGCACCCAGATCGACGAGGATTTCTGTTCGTTCACCGACCATCAGCGTGAGGCGTTTGAGCGGCACAGGCTGATCAACCAATCCACCGTCGGTAGCGATCTGATAAAAGACGCGATTGTCACTGAACCCTAGGACGTAGCCGCGCTCGATTTCCGCATTGAGAATACGCAGGCGAACCAGCTGGCGGGGGAGCTTCGTCTGGGCGTCGAGCGTACCATTGGTCAGTTGGTAATCGCCGTATTTATCATCATCCCCCGCATAGGTGAATTGATTGTCTTTAAAGCGCCGGCTCGTGAGCACGATCGGCAGGTCGTCGACGCCGTAGGTACGAGGTAACGCCAGCTTCGCTTCGTTCGGGTCGCGAACGATAATCAAGCCGCCCGCCCCCATCGCGAGCTGCTTCTGGGTGAATTCGTGCATGTGCGGGTGATACCAATAGGTGCCCGCATTATTCTTCACCACGAAGGATGGCGACCAGGTCTGGCCGGCGGCAACAATTTGATGCGGCCCACCGTCGGTGGCCGCTGGCAGATGCAGCCCGTGCCAATGCACCGTCGTGGATTCCTTCAACCCGTTCTTCACGTTCATCGTCACCGTCTCACCCTGATTGAGGATCAACGTCGGGCCCCAGAAGTTCTGTTGATTATAGCCGTAGGTATTGGTCGAGCCCTCGAGAAATTTCTTGGTACTCTGACCAAGTGTGAGATTGAACGTCTTACCTTCGAGCACGGGCGGAATCCAAAGTTCCTGTAGCGGACGATTATTCACGGGACGTGCCTTGCCGCCACCGCCGGGCCCCTTGCCCTTGCCTTTGCCGCCAGGGCGATCGCCGGGAGGCCCGTCCGGTCGGGGTGGTCGATCACCGCCTGGACCCTCGCCATCGCGTCGCGGTGGACGTTCGCCGTCTGGACGGGGCGGGCGATCGTCCAGCTGATCGACCCTCGGTGCTCCTTGGGCCAAGAGGCCAAGGGCAATGAGCGCCGTAGCGGCTAGCAGTAAGACTGAACGTGTCCAGGACATGGGGACAGTATAACAGATAAGGTCTTAAGGCCGCATTAAGAGGTGAAGCTGCCCCACACCCTCGAATCACCCTTCCCAACCCTCGCCCAGCCCCTTAAACCTAGCCTACCCCACTCCTATGCGCCCCCTCGCTTTCCTACTTTTACTCGGTGCCTCCCACCTCGCCGCCGAATCCCTCCCCATCTCCCTACCCTTGTGGAATGGCGATGCCCCGGAGGGCGACGGCAAGTTCTCCGACTCGTCGAAGGCCAAACTCACCTTGCACCGCGCTGAGTTCCCGAACGGGGCCGCCGTGGTGATCTGCCCGGGTGGCGGCTACGGCGGTTTAGTAACCGGGGGAGAAGGCCACGGCATCGCAGCTTGGCTCAACAAGCAGGGCATC
>CAIKRN010000118.1 GCA_903829855.1 uncultured Opitutia bacterium | reverse complement strand
TTGGATCGAAGGCTACTGCTCCAAGCAGAGCGTCCTCGCCGGCGAGACAATCGATATCATGGTCTCGGCGAATCCGGCGCGGAAGTTCCGCCTAGAATTCTTCCGTCTCGGCTATTACGGCGGCCGGGGCGCCCGCAAGGTACTCGAACTACCGACGCTATCCGCGACCACGCAGACGACGCCGAAGCCCGGCGAGCAGAACCTCCACGAATGCCACTGGAGCGCCACGCACACGCTCACCATCCCGGCCGACTGGATGAGCGGCGTCTACCTGGGCCGAATGACGACAATCCCAGAGAAGGCGGACGAACCCTACTGGCAGAGCTACGTCACCTTCATCGTGAAGGACGAACGCCCGGCCGATTTCCTCTTCCAGTGCAGCGACAATACCTGGCAGGCCTACAACCGCTGGCCGAACAACTACTCGATCTACACCCACCCGAAAGGCGTGCAGGGCCCATGGGCTCAGGTCAGCTTCGACCGTCCCTACGGCCGTGAGTCGCAGTTCGCCGGCATCGTCAACGATCCGCTCACGATGGGCTCCGGCGAGTTCCTGCCTTTCGAGTTCCCGCTGGCCTACTGGATGGAACAGCACGGCTACGACGTCACCTATTGCGCCAACGCTGATCTCCTGACCCCGGACCGCGCCCTGAAATGCAAATCCTTCCTGAGCGTCGGCCACGACGAGTACTGGGATATTCGCGCCTTCCGCAGCGTGGAGAAACTCCGCGATGCGGGGGTGGACCTGCTCTTCTTCTCGGGCAACAGCATCTGCTGGGTCACGCCGATGACGCCATCCGCCGATGGACGCGAAAACCGACGCATGTACCGCGGCGGCCCCTACGGCGCCGACAACGATTACGCGAAGAACCGCCAGAAAGACAACGGTCCCTTCCCCGAACACGGACCCGACGAAGGCCTGCTCATGGGCGCCCGTAATGTCGACCCCGTCAATGGTGGCGGCGACTGGATCTGCACGAAGCCCGGGCACTGGATCTTTGAAGGAACTGGCATGAAGCAAGGTGACGCCATTCCGGGCCTCATCGGCTGGGAATACCATGGGCAGCCGGCGACGGAGATCCCTGGCCTCGAAGTCGTTGGCGGCGGTACCGCCTGGCAAGGCGGTACGCGTCCGCAGCAGTGGACCGCGACAATCTATCCGGGGCCGAAAGGTAATTTCGTCTTCAACGCCTCGTCCATCTTCTGGGTCCAGGGCCTGTCCACTCCGCCCGGCCACATCCTGCCCTGGTCTCATTGGTCCCGTCCACACGGACCGGACGATCGCGTGCAGCGCATCACCCGCAATCTCTTCGAACGAGTGCTGAACCGCGCGAAATGAGGCTGATCAAGGAACAGCAATCTCCCGTCTCGGCGAACGAGCTGGTCGCGTGTGAGCACCTGAGCCAACGCGACTTCGGCTGCGTCTGGCATCACCACCCCGAGCACGAGATCTTCTTCCTGCTCCGCGGCGGCACCGAGCGCTGGATCGGCGACAAGATGGCGCCGCTCAAGGCCGGCCAAATCCTACTCCTCGGTTCCGACCTCCCTCACGACTTCCGTAATGACCGCAAGGGCCGCCAAGCCGGCGTGGAATGGATCCTCGTCCAATTCCGCCCAAACCTCTTCGGTGAAGAATGGACGCAACACTCGTCCGTGTCGGCCATCCGTCGCCTGCTCGAACGTGCGCGCCTCGGCCTCGAGTTCAAAGGGGCGACCCGCAAGCAGGCCGCCGCGCTCCTCCATAAGATGCCGAAGGCACACGGGCTCCGGCGCATGGCCCTGCTGATCGAGTTCCTCGAACTCGCCGCCAGCTCGGACGAACTCAAGGAGATCGCCACGCCGGGCTTCCATGCGACCATCGACGAGCACTCCTCCGACCGCATCGGCAACGTTGTCGCCCACATCAAGGCCAACCTCGGCAAGCCGCTCTACGTCCCCGAACTCGCCACGCTCGCCGGCCTGAGCGAAAGTGCCTTCAGTCGCCTGTTCAAGAAGTGCACCGGGCGTTCCGTCCCCCAGTATCTCAACGAACTGCGCATCGCCCGCGCCGCTCGTCTGCTCGCCGAGACTGACGAGTCCGTGAAGCAGATCGCGCACCAGTGCGGCTACCCCACCGCGGCCTATTTCCACCGTCAGTTCCAACGTCACCAAGATCTCCCGCCGCTCGCCTACCGCGAAGCCATCCGCCGTCATGCGTAAGCACGCCGCGCTCGCCTGGCTGGCGATCTCCCTTTCCGCCGCACCGGTGCCAGAGATTATTCCGGCTTCCTCGGTGCGCCCGGTCGTCGTCACCTCGTCCGCCAAGGTCACTCCACCCGTTGCGCAACTTCCCGCCGGCTACACCCTGAGCGTTGCGGCGGCCGCGCCTTTGGTCACGCACCCCATCGCGGGCTGTTTCGACGATCGCGGTCGACTCTTCGTCGGCGATGCCGTGGGCGTGAACTGGAAGAAGGACCAGCTCGACACGAATCCGCCTAACCGCGTGCTGATGCTCGAAGACACCGATGGCGATGGCATCTTCGACAAGAGCACGGTCTTCGCGGACAAGATGACCTTCCCTGCCGGCGCCCAGTGGCTCAATGGCAGCCTGTACGTCGCCTCCCCTCCCGGCATCTGGAAACTGACCGACACCGACGGCGACGGCGTGGCGGACAAGCGTGAGATGATCGTCAGCGGCTTCGACTACACCGGTAATGCCGCCGACGTCCATGGCCCCTTCCTTCACCCGAACGGCCGCCTCTATTGGTGCCATGGCCGTAAGGGCTACAAGGCCGCCGGTAAAGACGGCAAGGTGGTCTTCGAAGGCAAGAGCTCGGGCATCTGGAGCGTGAAGCCCGACGGCACCGACGTCCAATGGCACGCCCTGCTCGCCGGCGATAATCCGGTCGAAGTCGATTTCACGCCACAAGGTGAAATCGTCGGTGTGCAGAACCTTTACTACGGCCAGCCGCGCGGCGACACGCTCGTGCACTGGCTCTATGGCGGCGTCTACGAACGCGTCGATATCCCGCAAGTCATCGCCGGACTGCCGCGCACCCTGCCGACGATGCCCGTGATGCATAACTTCGGCCACGTGGCCGTGAGCGGTGCCTGCTTCTGGAAATCCTTCCCGGAAAACCGTGGTGCCGACGCCCCGCTGCAGTTCCTCGTCACCCACTTCAACACCCAGCGCGTCGTCCGCATGGAACTCTCCCGGCAAGGCTCGACCTACCGGGCCGTCGAGAACGAGTTCCTTAAACTCACCGACCCCGATGTGCATTTCACCGATGTCATCGAGGCTCCGGACGGTTCGCTGATCGTCCTCAATACCGGCGGCTGGTTCCGCCTCGGTTGCCCGTCGAGCCTGATGGCCAAGCCCGACGTACTCGGCTCGGTCCTCCGTATTCGATCAACCGCATTGTCGCAAAAAGTCTCTGGGGCCTGGCAGCAACCCTATCGACCGATCGGCACGTCGGCCAATGAACTCATTGCTGGTCTCGACAACGTTGACCCGCAGATCCGCCTGCGCACACTCGCACGCATCTCGGAAACCCGCCCCCAGGACGCCCGCATCACCTCGGCGGTGCTCGGCCTCATGACGCAGACCTTGGACGCCCCGACCGAGCACGCACTCATCTACGCAGCCCAGACCCTCGGCGTGGTCGACCGGATTGAGTTACTTCGTCAGGCGGAAAGCCCTGCTGCCCGCCGCCGACTACTCGCGGCTTACCGCCCCCGCATAAATTCCTACCCGCCCGCCCACCAGCAGGCGCTAGAGGAACTGAGCGCCTATGCCCGCGCTCAGCTCGATCACGCAGACGCCGACCTAGCGGCGGGCGCCCTGAAGGTCCTCGCCGATAATCCTGAAGCCAACGCCGGACTCTCAGAGATGCTGCTTTCCTGGCTCAAAGAAAAGACCGTCTTTGAAACCAGGCAGCGCGCGCTCCGCGAGGTCACCCTGACGCTGTCCGCCCGCCCTGAGATCCAAGCAGTGACCACGGCGATGCTCCGTCACGAATCGTTGGCCATACGTCGCCTCGCGCTCTCTACCCTCGCCACATGCAGCGCCAAGCCCGCGACCGAATGGGCCGACGAACTCTCCCGCCTTCTCGCCCAGACCGACGGACCCAGTCCACTCTTGCTGGACGCCATCAAGCGCCAGCGCTCGGCCAAGTTCGACCCAACCCTGCAAGCCATCGCTGATGATATCCGGCGCCCGACGGCGCTTCGCCTCCGCGCCCTGGACTCCATGCAAGCACGGGCGATGACCCCGCAGGTCTTCACGCTGCTCCTCACGACGCTTACCCAAGACGCTTCCGTGGCCGCCCGGATTCAGGCGGCGTCGATGCTCAGCTCGACCACGCTCACGCCGACGCAGACCATGACCCTCGCGCCTGCCCTCGCGCAGGTCGGACCCATCGAACTCCGCGAACTCACCAAGCTCCTGCGTCGTACGTCGCCCAAGGAAGTCGCCGCCGCCGAAACCTTGACCACCGCAATTGCCCGCAATCCCGCGCTCATCAGCCAGCAGGAAAGCGTGTATCGTACCGCCCTGAGTGAACAGCCCCCAAAGCTCTTCGAACAAATCATACTGCCCGCCCGCCTCGCCGCCGAAGCCGGCATGGACCTCAAGAAACGGGAACTCGGCGCCATCGCCGAAGCGGCCACGCACGGCGTGCCTGCGCGCGGCCAAGCCCTCTTCGCTTCGGGCAAAGGCACCTGCATCGCTTGCCATAAGATCGGCGAGCTCGGACGGGCCATTGGCCCCGACCTCTCCAAAATCGGCGCGATCCGCACCGAACGCGACCTCGCCGAAAGCATCGTCTTCCCCAGCAGCACGCTCGCACGCGATTACGAAGCACACCTCTTCGAGACCAGCGACGGCCAGACCGCCCTCGGGGTCGTCCGCAGCCATACCGCCGAAGGCCTCCTCATCGTCGATATTTCCGGCCAGGAGAAAACCCTCCTCCATGCGCAGATCGTCTCCGACACCGTTCTCACCGAAAGCCTTATGCCCATGGGGCTCGACGCCACGCTTTCCCGGCCAGAGCTCGCCGATCTGATTGCATGGCTCCACTCACTTCACTAATCCACCCCTACCCCCACCCCTAACCCTTTCACAACCCCATGACTCCCACCCTGTACCTCCGCCTGGCCTTGATGGTCTTCCTGCACTACTTCGTTTGGAGCTGCTGGTATAACACCCTATCCGTCTACCTCGGGAAGTTGAACTTCACCGGCACCCAGATCGGCCTCGCCTACGGCACCACCGCGATCGGGGCACTCGTGTCGCCCTTCCTCATCGGCGTCATCGCCGACCGCTACGTCTCTGCGCAGCGCCTGCTCGGCGGGCTTCACCTGCTCGGGGCCGCCTTACTCTGGTGGATCTCGCAACAAACCAGCTTCGGCATCTTCTACCCCTCGCTGATTGTTTACACCCTGACCTACATGGCCGGCCACGGATTGATCAACACCATCACCCTCACGCACACGCCCAATCCGGCGAAGTGGTTCCCCATCGTCATGGTTGCCGCCTCGGCCGGCTGGATTGTCGCCGCCAATGTCATCAATTTTGCCAGCCTCGCCGACAATAACGGCATGTTCAAACTCGCTTGCGGCGTCGCGCTCGCGGTCGCGCTCTACTCCTTCACCCTTCCGAACACGCCCCCCAAGGGCGACACCGGACCGGTCTCGGCCAGCAAGCTCCTCGGCCTCGACGCGCTGAAACTCTTCAAAGACCGCTCATTCGCGGTGTTCATGTTCTGCTCCTTCTTGATCTGCATTCCGCTCAGCTTCTACTTCACCTGGACCGGCGCATTCCTCAGCGAAATGAACGTCGCAAACTACGCCTCAAAGATGACTTTCGGCCAAGTCTCCGAAGTCTTCTTCCTCCTCATGCTGCCGATGCTCCTGCCAAAGCTCGGCGCCAAGCGCATCATGATCCTCGGCATGGCGGCCTGGGCTGTCCGATTCGCACTGTTCGCCCTCTTCCATGAACAGCCCACGGCCACCTGGATGATCCTCGGCGGCATCCTGCTCCACGGCATGAGCTACGACTTCATCTTCGTCATGGGTCGTATGTATGTCGACAAAGCAGCCGGCGACAGCCTGCGCGCCTCTGCACAAGGCCTCCACGCCGTGTTCACCCTGGGAGCAGGTATGTTTGTCGGCTCCTGGCTCGCCGGAGTGGTCGCACAGAATTACACCAGCACAGCTGGAGTCCACGACTGGAAGTCTATCTGGCTCGTACCAGCAGTGATGAGCGCCGTCCTCATCCCAATCTTCTTACTCCTCTTCCGCGAAAAACCCGCCGAAGACACCCGCGCCTAATTCCCTCCGGCCCTCTCGTCCTCCCGCCCTCCAGCCCTCGAACATATGCCCCGCAAACTCAGCCACATCGCCCCCGACTGGTGGGATTACACGACGCTCGATTCAGCGTTGATTAACGATGCGGCGAAGCTGACGGAGCGAGACCTGCGCCAGCTGTCGCGTCCGGGCTTCAAGGTGGTGATGTATGACACCCTCGAAGACTTCTACCTGGCTGAGGCCTTGGAATACATCGCGGCGTGGAAACAAGCCACGGCCGACAACCCGGTCGGCATCTGCGGCCCGATCGGCCCAACCGAACAGCTCCCGCTCGTCGCCCGCTTGGTCAACGAACTCGGTCTCAACCTGAAGCACGCCCACTTCTGGGGCATGGACGAGTGGTATGACGATAAGACGAAGAAGGAAGTACCCGTCACGCACGCCCTCTCCTTCGAACGCGCCGACCGCGAACTCTGCTTCAACCGCATCCAGAAGAAACTGGCGATGCCCGAAGCCAACCTGCACTTCCCCAAGGCCAAGATCGCTGACTTCGTGAAGACGTGGCACGCCGGCGTCCGTTGCGCAGTCATGCAGGGCGGCCAGGGCGATATCAAACACTGGGCCTTCAACGACCCGCTCAAGCGCACCGGCAAATACAAGGACGCCCCGCCCTCTCCCGCCGAGTACCGCAAGCTCGGCACCCGCATCGTCGAACTGCATCCGGTAACCCTCAGCCAGAACGCTCGCACCTCCGGTGGCGGCAACATCACCATGGTTCCGAAGATGGCCATCACCGTCGGCCCGCAGGAGACCTGGCTGGCCGATAAGGTCTCCATCTGGCACGCTGGCGCCCACGACAACCCCCTGGGCCAGCGCCTGACCGCCCTGATGATCTCCAAGCAGGTCGCCGATTCGGCCGTCCCGATGTCCCTCCTCGCCGACCACCCGAACGTCCAGTTCAACTACTTCCGCGGCGGCCTGGGCTCCTGTTCGGTCGAGATGCACTGAAGTCCGCCCGGCCAGTCGGTAAGTTTCGGTCTAACTTTTTGACAAAGTCCAAAACTCGGTCTTGCTGGGGGTCGATGCGCGACCCGGAAGCCACCCTTCGCCAGCACGACCTGCCCGTCACGGCGCAGCGCCTCGCCGTCCTCCGCGCGGTCTCCCGCCATCCGCACGCTACGGCCGACGACCTGACCGCGAGCGTGTGCGACGCACTTGGGACAATCTCCCGCCAGTCTGTCTACAACGTCCTGAACGTACTGACGGACAAAGGCATCATCCGCCGCATCCAGCCCGCCGATTCGCCGGCACGCTACGAAGACCGCATCGGCGATAACCATCACCACCTCGTCTGCCGTTCCTGCGGCAAGACTGAGGACGTCTGTTGCGCCGTCGGCGAAGCCCCGTGCCTCAAAGCGCACTCGCACCA
>CAIKRN010000117.1 GCA_903829855.1 uncultured Opitutia bacterium | reverse complement strand
TTCGCGGGATTTCCAGGAACGCGTCACGGGTTCGGCGACGATGGCGAAGGCCACCGAGACGAACTCGCGCACCGTGCCATCGGCTTGAGGGCGGAAGACCGTGCCGACTTCGAAGAGGCCGCGTGGGTCTGCGTGGACCGAGAGGTTGAGCGCGAGCGCGCCGGCAAGACCGGGAACGAGCGAAGCGCGGAGGTGCGTCTGCTCGGCGGTCAGCGGATTATCCATCGCCACCATCGCGGCCTTTTCAGCGCCGAGGGTGCGTTCGAGTTCCGCCGCGTCGCGGAGCGAGTAGTGGCAGCACTCCGTGAAACCGGCGCCGACGAGGCGGGCGGAGACTTCGCGAGTGAAGATGGAAGTCAGCGCATCTTCGTCACCCGGCAGCGGGGCGATCGGACGACCAGCAGGCACCTTGTCGGTGCCGTGGATGCGGATGAATTCCTCGACCAGGTCGATTGGACGAGTCACGTCGGAGCGGAACGAAGGCACCAGCACCGAGAAACCGGTGGCGGAAGGCTTCACCGTGAAGCCGAGACGAGCGAAGGCCGCATTCACATCCGTATCGGCAATCGGCGTACCAAGCTTTGCGGCGACGTATCCGGCGGGGAGTTCGATGGTGACGTCAGCCCGAGGGGCTTTGCCCACGGCGACGGCGGGTCCAGCCACCTGGGCGCCAGCGAGTTCGATCAGCAGGTCCGTGGCGAGGCGCGAGGCGAGCTCGACGCCAGCTGGATCAACATCACGGGCGAAGCGATGGGAAGAATCGGTCGACACGCCGATGCGGCGGGCGACGCGGCGAATCTCGCCGGGGCGAAACCACGCGGCTTCGAGGAGGACTTCGGTCGTCGAGTCGGTCACGCCAGAATCGACGCCACCCATCACGCCCGCGACGACAAGTGGGCGTTGGGCATCGGCGATGACGCAGACGCCCGTTTCAAGTTTCACCTTCTTGCCGTCGAGCAGGACAATCTCTTCGCCCTCACGAGCCGGGCGGGCTTCGATGCCTTCGGAAACCTTCTTCGCGTCGAACGCATGGAGCGGCTGGCCCAATTCGAGCAGCACCCAGTTCGTGATATCGACCACGTTATTGATCGGACGGAGACCGGCGGCCTCGAGGTCGCGGCGGAGCCATTCGGGGCTCGGGCCAACCTTCACGTTCTTCAGCGTGCGGAGCGTGTAGTAAGGGCAGAACTCGGAAGACGAGCGGACGAACTTCACCGCGTCGGCGGCGGAAGGCGCGGCGGCGAAACCAGCGGCCGTCTTCACCGTGAGCGGCTTGAGCGTCAGGCCAAGCGCGGCGGCGAGATCACGAGCGACGCCACGGATGCCGAGGCAATCGCCGCGGTTCGGCGTGACCGAGATTTCGAGCACCGTATCTGGTGCGCCGAAAAGCGAATTAAGCGGCGTGCCCAGGGCCGGCTGGCGCGGCGTCAGGATGAGCAGACCGTCCTCGCCCTTACCGAGGCCGAGTTCTTCGGCGGAGCACATCATGCCTGCGGAATCGACATCGCGGAGCTTCGAGACCGAGATCGCGAAACCGCTCGGCATCACCGTGCCCGGGAGAGCGACCGGGACCCGGTCACCCGCCTTGAAGTTCTTCGCGCCGCAGACGATTTGGCGGATCGCGCCGTCGCCCACGTCGACCTGACAGACGCTGAGACGATCGGCCTTCGGGTGCTTATCGAAAGACTTAATCTCGCCGACCACCACAAGGGGCAGCGGGGCGAGGCCGAAGGTCGTG
>CAIKRN010000116.1 GCA_903829855.1 uncultured Opitutia bacterium | reverse complement strand
CGCCACGTCGGCGGGACCTCTTTCGGCACTAAGTTCGAAGGCCTTAAGGTCTCGATGGCCCTCCCTGAGCAGGTCGGCGGGTTCTATCATGCCGGCAGCGTCGGCATCATTATGTCTGGCTGGCTCGGCACGATTAATTACGGCGTTATTGTTTCAGCCAAGGCCGACGCCTATCTGCGTGATCCCGCCGCGAATCCTCTGGGTGACGCCGCCGCGAGCGCTGGGGTCTGAGGTGCTTACGCCTTGGGTGCGAGATCGCTGACCCAGCCTACGAGGTAACGTTTCAGTACGGGCGACCAGCCGTAGTGAATCCGTAGGCGGCGGCCACTCGGGTCGGGCTTGGTATCGATGGTCGCGTTGAGGCTGATTTTATTACCTTGGTGCGCCACGCGAATCGCGGCCTTGCCGGTGAGCCCCTGACGAGTCGGGTGGCGGAGGTGCGACGGGATCTCGTCCCCTTCGCAGGCGCTGCCAAAGCCGCCTTCCATCCGCACCATCCGCATGAAGTCGAGGGCGTGCATCGCAGAATGAATGTGTTCGAAGCTGCTGAACTCGCAGGCCAGGCCAGCATCAATAGCCGACTCAAGGATGACATGGTCTGCCATGCTGGGCATGCAGGCCGCCCAGGCGAGGAAGTGGCCCACGTTGGGTTGGAAGCCGGTGACAATGTGGCCCATCAGATCGTGGCGCGGGCGGGGTACCTTGGCTTCATGGAGCTCTGGACCGAAGCAGGCGACGAGTGCTTGCACGGTCGATTTGTCTGCGGCGCGGCAGTCGACGGTGACTTCGGTGGTATTGCCGGTGAAGGCCGCCAACGCCCCTTTGTTGGTCGCGATCCGCACATGGATATCGCCGTGCAGTTCCGGTCCGCTCACGCGGAGGGATTCGCCAGCGGAAGGGAGGATGAAGACGGTGGGCAGGCTGGCTACCGTCCGCGTGCGTTCCTCCAGGCGGAGACGGATGTCAGCCGGGGCGAGGCTCGCATCGAAGCGGCGGCGGAGGAGAGGGCGAGGGCGGGCGGGCGGAGAAGGACGACGTTTCATGGTTTGGTTTTAAAAAGAAGAGAGGGAGGCCCTGCCGTGCGGTCCGTGGGAAACGGCGCGCGGCTGGTGCGTGAAGTGAATAGACTACCGGGTGCTGGCCAGGGACGCCGGGGAAGGGCGGAGAACTGGCCGAGGCACCTGTTATGCCCGGACGAGGCCGCCTTGTCCAGCGGGTGCCCCCCGATTCTTGATAATAATATAAAGCACGGTTTTACGGGCAAAAAGAAGGGCTTCCCGGATGGGAAGCCCTGCGGGGAGCGAAGGTGGGGCCGGTTTAGCCGCGCTTAGAGTCGTCGGGGATTCGCATGCCGTAGAAGCTGCGATGGACGAAGACAAGGGCGACGAGGAAGATGACCACGCCAAGGAAGAGGCGCGGCCCCGGTGCCATCTGGACGGCAATCTCGACGGCCAGGAGGCCGAAGAGCGTGGTGAACTTGATGACCGGGTTGAGGGAGACGGAGGACGTATCCTTGAACGGGTCGCCCACGGTGTCGCCGACGACGGCCGCCGCGTGGAGGTCTGTGCCCTTGGCCTTCAGGTCGACTTCGACAATCTTCTTCGCGTTATCCCAGGCTCCGCCCGCATTCGCCATGAAGATGGCCTGGAAGAGGCCGAAGAACGCCATGCCCACGAGGTAGCCGATGAAGAAGAATGCGTCGAAGAGCGCCAGGGACAGCGAGAGGCAGAAGATCACGATGAAGATATTGATCATGCCCTTCTGCGCGTATTGCGTGCAGATCCGCACAACTTCCTTGGAGGACTCCGTGGTCGCCGTGGTGACGTCGAGCTTCATGTTCTCCTTGATGTAGACCACCGCGCGGTAAGCGCCGGTGACGACCGCCTGCATCGAGGCGCCCGTGAACCAGTAGATGACCGCGCCGCCCATGAGGATGCCCATCAGTGCCTCGGGGTGCACTAAGGAGAGTTTCTCCAGCACGTTGAATTTAGCATCAAGGGCGTGATAATGCTCCTGGAGCATCATGATGAT
>CAIKRN010000115.1 GCA_903829855.1 uncultured Opitutia bacterium | reverse complement strand
CCTGGCCTCGCTCTTCGCGGGTGCCACCGCTGCCGAGGTCAGCTTCTCGAAGCAGACCCTGACTAAGGACTTCGTCGCCGAAGGCGTCGCGGTCGCCGACTTCGATCATGACGGCCACATGGATGTCGCGGCCGGCGGCACCATCTGGTTCGGTCCTGACTTCAAGCGCAAGGAGACCTTCACCCCGCCCCCCGCGAAGCCTTATGACGGCGCCAAGGGCTACTCCGACTACTTCGTCTCCTACGCCTATGACTTCAATGGCGACGGCTGGGCCGATATCCTCGTCTATGGCTTCCCGGGTGCCCCTGCCTGGCTCTACATTAACCCCAAGGGCAAAGGCGGCGATTGGGAGAAGCATAACATCTTTGACGTGGCGGACGGCGAATCGCCTTCGCTCGCCGACATCAATGGCGACGGCAAGCCCGAGCTCCTCATTCACTCCAGCGACCTCAAGAAGGATCCGAAAGCCAAGGGCGGCAAGAGCGGCGGCCAGTTCGGCTACGCGGAAATCGATTGGGCCAATCCGACGGGTAAAGCCAAGTTCCACCCCATCACTGAAAAGTCTCCGGCCAACGATCAGAAGATCTTCAAATACACCCACGGCTACGGCGCTGGCGACGTCAATGGCGACGGCCTCATCGACATCCTCGAAAAAGATGGCTGGTACGAACAGCCCAAGGACCTCTCCAAGGGCGAGCCTTGGAAGTTCCACCCGGTGAAGTTTGCCGGCCATGGCGGTGCCCAGATGTATGTCTACGACGTCAACGGCGACGGACGCCCCGACGTCATCACGAGCGACCATGCCCACGGCTACGGCCTCTCTTGGTTCGAACAGAACAAAGACGGCACCTTCACCGAGCATAAGCTCATGGGCACCACCAAGGCCGACGCCCCACTCGGCGTGAACTTCAGCCAAATCCATGCCATCGAACTCATCGACGTCAATGGCGACGGCCTCAAAGACATCGTCTGCGGCAAGCGCCGCTGGGCCCACGGCCCCAAGGGCGATGCTGACCCCAGCGACGACCCGGTGCTCTACTGGTTCGAACTTAAGCGCGACGGCAAGGGCGGCGCGACCTACATCCCACACTTGATCGACAACGACAGCGGCGTCGGCACCCAGTTCTGGGCTGGCGACATCAACAAGGACGGCAAGACCGACGTAGTCGTGGCCAATAAGCACGGCGTCTTCGTGTTCACCCAGAAATAATCTGCCGTCATCCCTCTACGGCCCGTTGCTTGCTTCACTGACGGCAACGGGTCTTTTATTTTACCATGCGTTCCGCGATTCCCCTTCTCGTTCTCCTCGCCTCGTTACCGCTCGCGGCAGCCGACCGAGGCCCGCTGGCCCCGGCGATGCAACCGTTCGTCGACAAACAAATCATTGCCGGAGCAGTGATGATCGTAGCCGACAAGGATAAGGTGCTGGATGTCGAGACGGTCGGCTTCGCCAGCCTCGACGAGAAAAAACCAATGGTGGCGAACAACCTTTTCTGGCTAGCCTCCATCAGCAAGACGTTCGCCGGCACAGCCATCATGATGCTGGCCGATGAAGGCAAGCTACGCCTCGACGACCCGGTCGAGAAATACGTTCCGGAATTCAAAGGCCAGCAAGTCGCCGACGAAAAAGATCCGACGAAGCTCCACCCCCCGGCCCATCTCCTGACAATCAAGGAACTACTCAACCACACCAGCGGCATCGTGACCCCGCAGGATAAGCGCCTAAAGCGGACCGATGACTTACTCAAAGATGAGGTCGCGCAATACGGCACCCTGCCGCTCATCCGCGAACCTGGCACGAAGTTCGAATACAATAACTGCGGCATCAACACCGCCGGTCGCATCGTCGAGGTCGTCAGTGGCCTAGCCTACGCGGACTTCCTTCAGCAACGCCTACTGACGCCACTGAAGATGACCGACACCAGCTTCTGGCCCAACGAGGAACAAGTCTCCCGTCACGCGCGCACGTCAAAGTGGAACGAGGCCCACACAGAATTCACCGACCTGCCCTTCAAGCCCGACGCCAATCAACTTAAGAAAGCGCCCGCCGGACCCAAGGTACCCCTGCGTCTGCTGACGGAACAAGGCAGCGCCTTCATCGGCTACTACGCGCATCATTACGCCATGCCCGCGGGCGGCCTCTTCTCCACAGCCCAAGACATGGCACGCTACGGTCAGATGTTCCTCAACGAAGGTGACCTTGACGGGCATCACTACCTCTCCGCCCAGGCCATTCGCACCATGACAAGCGATCAGACGAAGGAAATTAAAGTCAGCCCGAATGAGTCCCGCGGGCTTGGCTGGTTCGTCAAAATGCGCGATACCGATGGCCCAGCCACCGGCAGCTACGGGCACCGCGGCGCCCGCGCCCCGGCCTTCTGGGTCGACCCCAAGAACGGCCTCACGATGGTCATCCTCATCGAAAGCTGGGACCTTAAAGGCAAGGATCACGAGAACGTCTACGCGGCCTTCTTCAAAACTGCGGTCGCGAAATATGGTAAAAGCCACTGAGCCCATCATGAGACTTTCGCTCATCATCGCAGCCGCCTGCGCACCCCTCGTTGGCTTCACGACCGACTACGCGATTGATCGCGCCGAAGTCTTAAAGCTCGCCGAACTCTGCAACCCCGCCCCAGCCATACACGCTGCCGAAGGCTTCAAGACCGACGGCGACGTCCATGCGCTTTTCTATGACGCCTTGCCTTGGAACGGAAAACCCACGCGCGCATTCGCTTGGATCGGCCTGCCCGCCAAACGTGAAGGCAAAGTTCCCGGCATGGTGCTCGTCCACGGCGGCGGCGGCACGGCTTATAAGGAATGGGTCCAGAAATGGAACGACCAAGGCTTCGCAGCCATCAGCATCGCGGTCGAGGGCCAGACCGACGCCACCGAAAAGAAGGACGCCAAGGCTAGGCCGACCTGGGTACGTCATGCCTTCGGCGGCCCGGCCCGCGATGGCACGTTCGCCGATACGAAGTTACCGCTGAGGGAACAGTGGATGTATCACGCCCTCGCCGATACGATGCTGGCGAATTCTCTTCTACGCTCACTCCCCGAAGTCGACGCCAAGAAGAT
>CAIKRN010000114.1 GCA_903829855.1 uncultured Opitutia bacterium | reverse complement strand
GGCAAGGAGTTCGGGGCGAAAGGCTCCCAGATATCCAGCGATGCCGCACATGGTTTAGGAACGTTGGGCGTCCTCCTCGTAAATTTTCAAAGTCGCCCGGGCGATGGTCTCCCAATCGTGCACCTTTCTTACGTAAGCCTGGCCAGACTGGCCCTGAGCGCGAGCCCGCGTGCGATCGAGTACCAGCGGCGCGAGCGCAGTCGCCAGCGCGTCTGGCCCCTGCTCGCATTGCACCAACGCCCCAGCCGAGGCCGCATGCGTCATGTAGCAACCGCGGGTGGCGACGACCGGCAAGCCCGCATCCATCGCTTCAAGGATGGCGAGGGCCATGCCCTCCGAATCGGACGCGTGCACGAAGACGTCCGCAGCCGCATAGGCCTCGGCCTTCGCTTGCTCATCGAGAAAGCCCAGCCAGTGCACGCGGGCCGCATGGCCGCACGCCTTCACGCATGCGAAAAGTTTGGCCGCGTAGCCGAACTCCACATTGGGGCTCCCCGCAACCAGGAGGTGAGGCGAGCTGGCGCCGAGCAGGCTTAAGGCAAGGATGACATCCTCCAGCCGCTTCTTCGTCGTGATGCGACCCACGAAAAGGATCACCGGCGTATCGGCCGAAATTCCGTGTTTTGCCCGTAAGGCCTGCCCGCTTTCCGGACAACCGACCTTCACCGGCCTAATACCGTTGGGCACGACATGCACGGGGGTCTTCAAGCCCAAGGTCGTCAACTGATTACGCTCCAGGGGCGTCAAGGCGAAGAGCCCGCGGGCCCGATTCAAATTCGGCAGGCTAAACTGACGGATATAAAATCGCTTCTTTAGGGCTTGGAAATTATTCCCGCTGAAAAGCGTCGGGTCCAGCGCACCATGGGGGTGATAATAAGCCTTCAGCCCAGCGGCCTGCGCCGCCCGCCCGACTTGAAGGTTGAGTGGATTAAAACTATTGTGGGCATGCACCACGGCACCCGGAGGCAAACGGCGGAGGGCTCGTCCGAGGCGAAATGAGCGAGCTAACCCAAACAGCGGATTGGGATAGAAATACCTAATGGGGAGTCCGTCGAAATTTTCGGTCGAACCAGCGCGGAGGGCGTCGGGCGCCCAGACTTCGACATCAGCACCCAGATGGCACTGCGCCGAGGCGAGCTCGAAGACCATCTTTTGCACGCCTCCGGCATAAGCACCGGGGACGCACTCGTAGACAACGTGACGGACTGGCATCATCGGCTTAGGGGAGGACGGCAATCATGCCGTCCTCAGGTGCACGTGGGTCAGCGGGAGGAAGATCAAGCACTCGCGGGGCCGCCCCCGGGAAGAGGTGCAGCGCCCATGCTACGGCCATCGGGATATTGTGCACAATCGTGAAGACGAAGAGCGAAAGCATGCCATCTCGATAGGTCTGGATGAGGGCCATAAAGAAGACCGTATATAAATAACGATCTAGGCGGCGCATGGGGCCGGAAGTCGCGCGGAGACACCAATTGGACAATAAAAACCCGAGCATCCCTGGCACCAGTAAGAATCCAAAATAGCCGAAGTTAAGATAGGCCTCGCCGAGGTAGGTGAGGATGCGCCCCTCGAGATTATATTGCCGACGACTCGTCGAGATCTCGTTCATGTGGTCAGCGAGGCCGGGCTTATCAGCCCACATCGAGCGCGGAATAGGCAGGGTCACGATTGCCAGATAAGTCGAGCCGTAGAACTTTTTCCCGGATTCATCGACGAGGGTCAACGACCCCGCAAACTGGTCGAAGAATTCCTCCCCGGCGGAAACATCGTCAAAGGTCTTTTTGTCCGTGAACGAAAGTGCCAACTGATACAACGCCTCGCCGGTATCGCCATTCTGATAGGCCTGCCCAATATACTTTAGACGAGGGAAGACGAGGGCGAGGGCTAGCCCGCCGACGATAATCAAAGGAGTCGGCCACGAGCGGCGGCGGGATTGTAGATAATAAGCGGCGAAAAAGATCAGCGGCAGCAATACCATGAAACGGTGATAGCCCTGTAAGGCCACGAGGCCGATGTACAGAATAGCAATCATCACGGAATACCATCGGAAGCCATAGGCATAGACCAGCATCCCGACGCACCCAATCGGCCACATCGCCATTGATTGGAAGTACCCGCTGTCTGCCACCGTGTCGCTCAGGCTCACCCCGGACTTCGCGGCGTAAAGCGCCCAGAGTCCGGCCGGCATGGCGACCCAACACACGAGGCTGATGATTTGGGGCGACAACGTGCGGCGCACAATCGGCTGCTGGCTCGCCCGCTGGAACTTAG
>CAIKRN010000113.1 GCA_903829855.1 uncultured Opitutia bacterium | reverse complement strand
GCCGAGGCCACGGCGCTCCAGATTAGGCGATGTCGACGGCTCTCAGTCACTTGGCCAGAGTCGGTCTGGGTCGTTCGTCAGTCAAGAACAGGGCGTTTCATTTCGCTAAATCCGGCGGCACCATCCACAGCAGACTCCACGTCCCGTAAGGCCGTAGCCGCGTGGGCTTGGCCGTTCGCTCCAGCGCCATCAGCCCCGCCTTACGGAAACGAATGGCCTGATCGCCATCCGGCAGACCAAGCAAGCGAGCGGCCAAGGCCGCGAGGTGTGGATTATGCCCGACCAGTAGACGGCTCTGCCGAGATTTCCCCAGCTGCAGCGCCGTCCGATGAGAGTCCGCTTCAGGCTCAAGCCCGGCGAAGACCTTGAGCGGCAAGCCGGATCCCGTAGCGAGGCGCAGTAACTGTGCGGTCCGCACGGCCCGGACAAGCGGGCTGTGCTCAATAGCCAAGACAGCCTCGACCGGCACGCGACCGGCACCCTTCGCTAGCTCCGCCACTTGACGCTGTCCGCGCGGCGTCAGGTCGCGCGTCGCATCGGGCAGACCCGGGACGGCTTCGGCATGTCGGAGCAAGAAAACGCGCATGCGGTCACCCTGCCCGATTATAATTTTTATGCAAATCGGTCTTGCCCCCTTGCGCGTCTCGCCGACCAATCGCGCGTGCGCTTCGCGTTAGCCACGGCCCTCTTCCTTAGCCTGCTCCCGCCCGCTGGTGCCGTGGTCACCACCAACTACTCGGCCGCAGGCATGACTGTCAGCGGTACCATCTGCCTCGACGCAGCCACGGGGGCGGTGTTATCAGAGACCCAAGCCGACTGGCCAGGCCATCCCGCCAGCGTCACCAAGCTGATGACCTTCCTGCTCGTGATGGAGGATATTCGCGACAAGAAGACCAGCCTCGGCGCCCGGGTCATCATCGGGCGCGAACCTGCCCGGGAAATTGGCTCACGCATTGGGCTCATGGCGAAGGAGAACTTCAGCCTCGAAGAACTGATTTATGCCCTGATGCTCCACTCCGCCAACGACGCGGCCGTCGCCCTCGCAGTTGATCGCGAAGGCACCGTGCCGGCCTTCGTGGCCCGGATGAACAAGCGCGCCGCGGAGCTAGGGATGAACCGTTCCCACTTCGTCACCCCCAACGGTATGACCCAAGGGCGCGGCCCCCATGATGACTCGACCGCACGCGATCTGGGGAAACTCTGTGTGGCCCTTTGCAAGATGCCCGAAGCCCTGCGTTTCACCGGCACCAAGTCCTATACCTTCCGTCGCCCCTTCCAGCCGACCGACCTCACCAACCATAACCACCTCCTGTCGCTCTACCCCGGTTGCGATGGATTGAAGACCGGCTGGACCGTCGCCGCCAATGCCTCGATTGCCACCACCGCCAAAGAAGGTAATCGGCGGGTGATTGCCGTCGTCCTAGGCTGCAATAGTCCCGGAGGCTCGAAGGCCGCCCAACGTTTGCGAGATAAGCTGGCGGCCGACCTGATGACCGACGGCTTCGCCAAACTTGCGGCCAAGCCAGCCCCCGTGCCCAAGCCAGTCGGCCCGCCGGCCCCCACCCCTGCTGCCCCTAAAAAGCCCATTATTGTTAAGAAAGAACCTAGTTTCTGGGAGTGGCTGAGTGATTTATTTAGCTTCTAACCCCCGCCCAAAGGGGGGTGAAAAGAAGTAGTGAACATTTGTTCATTTTGCTTGCAAGACTCTCAGGGGTGGGCAGTTTCGCTTGTGCATACCCAACGCTATGTCCGCCAAATCCGAACCCACCGCTAAGGAAAAATCTGCCAACCAGGCAGCCGAGAAGAAGACCCTCGATCTGGCTCTCTCCGCCATCAACAAGCAGTATGGCGATGGCACCCTGATGCGCATGGGAGACGCGACCAAGATGCAGGTCTCGTCCGTCTCCACTGGCTCGGTCGCCATCGACCTTGCCCTTGGCGTCGGCGGCCTACCCCGGGGACGTATCGTCGAAATCTTCGGCCCGGAGTCCTCGGGTAAGACGACCCTCTGTCTCTCCATCATCGCCGAAATCCAGCGCCAAGGCGGCAATGCCGTCTTTGTCGACGTCGAACACGCCCTTGACCCCCGCTACTCCAAGGTTGTCGGCGTGGATCTCGACAACCTCTTAGTCTCCCAGCCTGAATCCGGCGAAGACGCCCTCAATATCGTCGAAACCCTCATCCGCTCCGGCGCCGTGGACGTGGTCGTTATCGACTCCGTCGCCGCCCTCGTCTCGAAACAGGAATTAGACGGCCAAATGGGCGACGCCACCGTCGGCGTCCAGGCCCGCATGATGAGCCAGGCCATGCGCCGCCTTACGGCCGCCATCAGCCGCACGAACTGTATCTGTATCTTCACGAATCAGATTCGCGAAAAGATCGGCGTGATGTTCGGCAGCCCCGAAACCACCCCGGGTGGTCGCGCGCTGAAGTTCTTCTCGTCCGTCCGCATCGATATCCGCCGCATCGGCCAGATCAAGGAACCTTCCGGCAAGGTCATCGGTAACCGCACCAAGGTAAAAGTCGTGAAGAACAAAGTCGCCCCTCCCTTCACGGAGTGCGAGTTCGACATCATGTACACCGAGGGTATTTCCCGCAGCGGCTCGGTCCTCGACCTCGGCATCGAACACAAGATCCTCGAGAAGAAGGGCGCCTGGATCGCTTATAACGGCCAGCTCATCGGCCAAGGCCGCGAGGCCGCTAAGGATTACCTAATCAAGAACCCCAAGGTCCTGGAAGAAATCCAGAAGATCATCATGGAGAAAGTCCAGGTCGTCGGCGGCATGACCCTCGGCGTCGGCGTGGCGGATAACGTCACGGTCGAATAATCAATCGTTGTTGGCTAGCCATAGCCCGGGCCGCACGAAAGTGCGGCCCGTTTAGTTGGTGCCGTTAACTCAGAGCACTTCCTCAACCTTGAGCGTCGAGTCCACCGGCTTGATGGCATCCCTAAGGACACCAGCCAGACGGTCATGCTCCAGCTCCGAACTCTTCACGACCGCAGCCATATCGGCCTTGGCTTCGGGGCTGCGGAATAACTTCTGCATCTGCTTGGTCTCGTAAACCTGCTTTTCGCCGACGGCCTGCCAAATCTTGGCAAACGTAGGGGAAGTCGGGTTCTGCGGAAATTCGGCTGCCAGATTCACGCCCTGCTTAAGCTGGCCGGCGGTAAAGACCTTGGAGACCTCACCCCAGGTGATCTTAACCTTGGCAGCCTTGGCACCCGCCACCTTCAACGTAAGGCGGTTCAGTTTATTCTGGAAATTAGCCAAGGCCACGCCTGCGGCGATGGTGTTGTCCTTAGTGACATCGCCAGGCTCAAAGGAGAAAGGCAGGCGGGAGCTACGCAGCGAAACCGTGCCGCTCTCATACTTCATGACGCGCTGGCCTTCCTTTGCCGTCGCCTTACCCGCCGCTAGGTCGACTTTGATTTCACCAATGTCTCCATACAGGCCGAGGGCCTCAAGGTAGGCAGTCGCCATCATGACGTGGCCAGCCCAGCCGGGGTGCACGCCGTCGTTGCCTTCCAGCTTGAAGCTATCGCCATACTTCGCCCGGGACTCCTGTCCCTTGACGAGCATCGGCCAGTAAACATCCGCAAAGGCAACTTGCTCAGCGGCGGCGACTTCGATGTCGATGTTGCGGAAATTAAGCAGTGCGAGGTTGAGGTCCTGCCAGGTGCCCTTGGCCGACTTCACCCAAGGCGGGACCGAATGAATGGTACCCGAAGACCCGAGCACGACGCGCGTACCCGCTGCCTTGAAGGCCTGCACGACCTTGGTCTGGTTCTGACGATAGGTTGCGGCGATGGCGTCGTCCTTGGGGACGTAACGGAAATCATTCATACCGTAGCAGGTAGTCGCGATGGTCGGCTTAAAGCGCAGCACGTCGCTGTCCATCCGCTTCAGGAAACCGCCAGCCTGCTCGCCACTCCAGCCATGCTGGCGAACGGTTACATGCAAATCGGAGCGAGCCGCCACGATGTACGCCTCCATCAGGCGGCTATACATTTTCTGCTCGGTGATGGAATCGCCGCAGATGGCCAAACGATCACCCTGCTGGAGAAGCAACGCGGGGATGGCTGGTGCCTCCAGTCCCACGTAGTCAGCCGAGACGATATCAGGGCGAGCCTGATGCGACTGACAGCCGACCAAGCAGGCCGACAAAAGGAAGAGGAGAGAGCGGGGGTGGCGCATGCCAAGGTTCTACCCTTTGACTTTCGGAAATCTACCCTGTTCTGCCCGACGGCTTGCATTTTTTGGATAAACACCCCATATTGACTATCCCCTGCGGTGTTCGACACCCGCGGCAGTCTCCTTCTCCTACGAACATATCAAACGGGAGGTGCGACCCGACCGGCCTCGTCCGAGCCGTGGCAACGCCCCGCCCACTTTAACTCCAGGAAGTATGGAACTCCAATCGGAACCGGCACAGGTGGGGGACCCTTTAAGAGAAAGAAGACGGATCACAGATGGCGGATGCCAGATCAGTAATAGGTAGGGATAGCCCCACGTGCTGTCCTTGGCCGTACTACCTCGGGCAGCGTTGAGCGAAGGGGGCAGTATGGGGTCAGACCGCTTCCGATTAATATCCGTCGGAAGCGGTCTAACCCCATACTGACGTTCCTCAACCTAACTTCAGCGGACCGGCCTCACTGAGGGTCGGATTACCGAAGGTCTTCAGCTTGTGGCCGAACCCATGCGTGAGCGCCAAGAGAAGGCGATTGTGCGGCTCCTTCGTGAATTTAAGCGCCCGGCCAGTCTTAAAGCCCAGCCCGCCGCCAATGAGCACCCAAGGGATGTCTTCATGCGTGTGGCTATTGCCCTTCCCGAGTTCATTCGTCCACACGATGGTCGTATTATCCAGCATGTTACCTTTGCCGTTCGGCTCCGGCGTTTCCTGCAGGCGCTTAGCAAGGTAGGCAATCTGCTCGGCGAACCAGGTATTGATTTTAATGAGTTTCTCCGTGGAGCCGGTGTTGAGATCCGGGTCATGCGAAAGCGAGTGATGCCCCTCCTCAATCCCAATCCACTTCATGCGAGCACTGCCCACGGAGTTGGTGAACTGGAACGTCGAAACGCGGGCCATATCATTCTGGAAAGCACTGATTAAAAGCTCGGTCTGCATCTTGGTGATCTGCGGAATGCTATCGTTGTCCAAGGGCACACCGGGAGCAGGCACCGCCGGCACCTGTAACGCCGTAGCAGCCTGGCTTTCCTTGAGGCCCCGCTCCAACTCACGCAAAGCGGTGGTGTGCTGATCGAGTAGCGAACGGTCATGGACGTCGACGTTCTTAGCCACCTTGGCGACATCATCTTTTAAGCCATCAAGCACGGAGGCGAGATTTTCGCCTTCCTTCATCGAGCCGTAAAGCTTGTCGAAGAGTTCGTACGGGCTCGAAAGCGGCGCGACGGGCTGATTGGCGCCGGCGTAGCTCCAGCGAGTCCAAGGGTCCGCGCGATTACCCACCGCCACGCCGATCTCCAGCGATCCCATGCGGGTCTTCGTCTCGGGCTTGGATTGTAAATAATTACGAATGACTTGGTCGACGGAAGGGCCGCTGGCCCAACCCGCTGGGGCGCCGCCGCCGCCCATGATATTTCCTGGGAAGAGTTCGATCCCCGTCAGCAAGCAGCTCATGCCCCGCATGTGCCCATCGCCATCACCGCGGACGCGGTTGTTGACGCCCTTGAGCGTGAGGATGCGACTCTTGAACGGCTCAAACGGCTTCATGATGGGCTTGAGCTTAAAGTTGGCACCTTCTTCTTCGGGCCAGAACGCAGGAGGCACGGTGCCATTGGGCGAGAAGACGAAGATGACGCGCTGACGACTGGCGACCGGCTCAGCGGCGCCGAGCGAGGTGAGTCCGCCGAGGAGCGGGAGCGCCGCGGCGGAAAGGCCGAGGCGACGGAGGAATTCTCTGCGGTGTTGGAGGGACATGGTCTTAGCGGTTAAGCGAGGGGATTTGAGTGGGGTTCGGCTGGAGGGCTGCTACGACGGCGACCTCGATGGCGAGGTTGCGCACGTGGAAATGATCGGCTCGGAATTTATCCGTCATCTGGCCGAGTAATTCCGGCGAATACGCGGCGGGCGGCTGCTTGATGAGCGAGTGAAAAATATTCCGGACAAAGCCCGCCTGGCCCGCCTGGCTTTCGGCGGCATGGACGGCAACGTCGCGGGCGCCCGTGAGTTTAATGACCGAGCCATCGGCGGCGGTATAATCAGCCGAAGTATCAACGGGCTTCTTATTGTCAGTCTCGCGAATACGGCCCACGGCGTCAAAGCGTTCGAAGCTGAAGCCGAGCGGATTGATGGTCACGTGACACGACTGGCAGGCCGGCTTGGCGGTGAGCTCGGTGACCTTCTCCCGCATTGTGAAAGAGGGATCGAATTTATCATCCATGAACGCAATCGCCATGGGTGGCGGCTTCAGCATCCGTCCGAGAATATTACGCGTGACGAAAACGCCGCGATGAATCGGCGAAGAGGACTTGGTGTAGGAGAAGGTCGCAAGGACGTAGGGATGCGTGAGCACGCCGGCCCGCTGGTCGGCATCCATCTTCACGGGCTGGAAACCGGAGCCTGGCGAGATCTTCTGACCATAGAACTTCGCTAGGCGGTCATTCATCAGAATGGTGTCACTGAGGAGTAACTGGCGATAGTCGGACGCCTCCGACCAAACCACGCTTTCGGAAAACAAATCCAGTGAGGTGCGAAGGTCCATGACCACGCCCTGGTCGAAGCCGGGATACGCCTTCTGGTCCTTGGCGATTTCGGATCCTTCTTCGACATGCAGCCAGTGATGCAGGAAATCGCGCATCTTGGAGCGGGCTCGCGGGTCCTTCATCATGCGCTGCGCGTGGGTGCGTACCTGCTTGTCGTCATGGAGCGCACCGGCGGCGGCGGACTTCAGGAGGGCTTCGTCGGGCACTGAATCCCACAGGGCGAGGGCGAGGCGTGAGGCGACGGCGTAGTCATCCTGGGGCCCCGCACCGGGGTACAGGAAGTAAGGCGAAGAGAGTGTGAAGATGAAGGCGCGCTTGGTGGCAACCTCGGCCGGTAGCCCGGCGGCGTAGATTCTCTCGATGTCGGCCTTCTGAGCCGACACGAGTGGGCGGCGGTATGCTAGTTGGGCAAAGCGCAGGGAGAAAGCCTTCAGCTTCTCGGCACGATCAGGAGCGTCGGCCTTGGTGCCAGCGAGGGCGAAGAGATTCGGCCCAATCAGCGCAGAGACCTGCAAGGCCCCCTTGGCGATGGCTTCGGTCCACTCGCGCGAGACGGAGACGCCTCGCTCATAACCAATACTGCTATCATCGGGCGGCAGGGACACGTCGACCACGTCAACGCTGCTGGAAAACTTCGGCGAAAGATTCTCCGCGGGGATCACCGTCCACGCGCCGCCCGGCGGCCGCCACTCAAGTTTGATGGCGGCCCCCTTGTCCTTGAACTTGAAGAACTCGAGCTTCAGCGGGTAACTGCGTCCACCGATGAGAAACTTCGGCGCCGACGCCGTGCGCGTCATGCCGGAGCTCACCCATAGGTCGATGAGGGCGTTCTTCTCGCTGCCGTTCTCGGGCGCATTGACGTAGAGCCGAGCGCCATTCGGGGTAGTGACGCGGAAGTCGTACTCGCCTGAATCAGGCACAAGGAGAGAGCCGCTCCAGTTAATGGCGAAACGCTCGGTGTAAGTCCCCTTTTCCGGCGGCTTCGCGCCAAAATCGAAATCGATGACGGGGTCGATCCCGTCCTTGAAGCGCACCTCTGGCTTATCCTGGTCGGGCTTGGCCGGATCGCGCGGCGGACGCTCGCGGTAATTCGCGGCGAGGCCACCAGAGATATTCGTGGAGGTGGTACGACGCAGGGAGCCGAGGAGATCGGCCATACTCTCGCGGTATTGACGGTCCGTCAGGTGAGCGAGCTCGATGCGCGGGGGGCTATTGCGCGCCCGCGCTTCGGCGGAGTAGAAAGCTTTGTGGATGTATTCAGCGGAGGCCGCCGACTCCGCCAAGGAAAGCGACCCCACGTCGTCCTCTGGCATTTCACGCGAGATATACTTGGCCAAAAACGTGGGAGACTTTTCCCCGACGAGCGGCTCATCCGCCTTCCCGGCGACACCCTGACCCACGGGACCATGGCAGCGCATGCACTCCTCCCGGTAGACGACCTCCCCCGTCCGCGGGGCAGCGATATTCTTCTTATAATAGCGCTTCCCCTGCCGAAAGCCAAAAGCGGCGACAGCGACAAAAATCAGGGCCAAAGAGACCTTGGTGACACGGGCAAGGGGCATACTGGGGTAAGACCCCCAACATCATCGGCAAGTTCCTCTAAATCAAGCCTGCCTCGCCGAAACTGAACCAACCCTTACCCGCGGGATCGGATTCTGGACGGCCAATGACGACATGATCCAGTAATTCGACGCCCACGACCCGCCCAGCGTCCGCCAGTTGACGGGTGACCGCCCGGTCGGCGGGGCTGGGCGAAGGGTCGCCACTGGGATGGTTATGGGCGACAATCGCTGCCGAGGCGGCGTGCTTCAGGGCCTGCCGGAACACCTCGCGCGGGTGCAGCAGGGAGCTCGTCGCCGTACCCGAGCTCACTTCATGTAAGGCCAATAACCGGTTGCGGCGGTTTAAGCAAAGCACCCAACACTTCTCCACCGAGAGACCAGCTGAAAAGGGCTCCAGCCGGGCCCAGACTTTGGCAGGGGCATCGAGTTTCTCGCCCGGATCATGCGCCCGCTCGCGGATACGCCGCGCCAGCTCCATTGCGGCGGTAAGCTCCGCCGCTTTAGCGGGGCCCAGGCCGTGCACCCGACCGAAGTCATGGGTGTCCCAAGTCGCCAACGCCGCCAACGTACCCGATTCCGCCAGCAAGGCCGCAGCAACCTGTGGTGCGGGTGCACCCTTGGTGCCCGTCCCGATGAGTAATTCGATGAGCTCTGTATCAAGCAAAGCCCGAGGGCCGAGACGAACGAGCCGTTCTCGCGGCCTATCCTGAGGAATCATCGCCGCAGTTTGCCGCCGCCACCCGGCGGCTCAATGCGACCTATCCCCCAGCAGTTCCCCCCATCCGGCGATAGCGGGCAAGCACCTTGCCGTAGGCAGGCGTCAGCCCCTCAAGCGCGGAGACATTCAGCCCGAGGTCCTTAATCAAGCCGTCGCGGAGGCCGTAGATCCAAGAATGCACCTCAACCTTCTGGCCGCGCGCCCAAGCGTCCTGCATGATGGTCGTTTGACAGACGTTCGCCGCCTGCTCGATGACATTGAGCTCGCAGAGCGTGTCGAGCTTCGCTGGACCAAGTACTGATTCAACGGTCAGCGCATGCTTATGGTGCACATCGCGAACATGCCGTAGCCAGTTATCGACGAGACCCACCTTGCGCCGCTCGAGCGATGCCTGCACGCCGCCGCATCCGTAGTGACCGCAAACGATGACGTGCTCGACCTTGAGCACATCGACCGCGTATTGGAGCACCGAGAGGCAATTTAGGTCGGTATGCACGACGACGTTGGCGACGTTGCGATGGACGAAGAGTTCACCGGGGAGCAGCCCGACAATCTCATTGGCCGGCACTCGGCTATCCGAACAACCAATCCAAAGGTAGCGGGGTGACTGCTGCCTGGACAGTTTCTCGAAAAAGGAGGGGTCGCGGAGTCGAACGCCTTCCGACCACTCGCGATTTTTGCCGAACAAATTTTCGATGGAGGACATCGAAGCGGTCAGATTGTGGAAAGCCTTGTGCGAGCAAGCCAATAGAGAGTCAGTGCCGAAATTTTAAAAGGCCATCGACCCGCATCTCCCTCTACCCGCAAATTAACCCTAGCCAAACGCTGACCGAACAGCGCCCCACTCCGGGTTATCCAAGAATGCATTACGCAGGGATTCAGCAGATCTCTCACGCTCTCGCTTCGAGGCCAGGAACGGGAATTAGCCTATTTATTGGCCTTTTTCCGCCCTCCAGACCGACCGCTTCTGCTTGGCCCTCAACAAAGGTTGAAACTGCCCAGCGGGCATGGTGTATTATAGTCATTATGAAGATCAGCGCTCTTACCCTCCTCGCCGCCGCAGCCTTGGCCTCTGCCGCCACGAACACCACCACGACGAAGCCGACATCAAACAAGGCCACGGTGACGCTCGATCCAGGCCAGACTCCCGTCGACGCGAAGAAGAAACCCAAGGCCGACGATAAAGCTGCGGCGGCCGCTGAGCCTGCCTCCCTGGTGGCCAACTCCGTCGACGCCGCGACCCAAATTGCACTCGAAGCCGCCAAGGCCGCCCAAGCGGAAGCCGATAAGCTCGCCGCCATCGGCACCGATAAGGCCGCCCCCGCCACCGGGAAGGTTGTCGAAGTCGCGGTCGCTGGCACCGTCGCCGCCGCCAAGGAAATTAAGAAAGCGAAGAAGGAAGTGGACGCCCAAAACGCGGCGGAGAAATCCAAAGCACCCGCTAACGAAAACGCCGACGCCACTCCGGAGCCCAAGGCTCCGAAAGCGAAGAAAGCCGCCAAGGACGCCTAAGCCCCTCAGGCCTCCCAAAGCCCCGCCCAGCGGGGCTTTTTTGTGCCCAACTGAAATCTATCACCAGGCAGTTGCAACCTTCTCGGCGCATGGCTGTATCAGATTCAACCCCATGAACAAAATCTTCCTCGCATGCCTCTTCGCCGCCACGCTCGCGCAGGCCGCCGATACGGCACCGACCAAAGAAGCGCCAGCCACCCCCGCCCCTAAGCCTTTCTACGATCCGGCCGCCCCCGCCCCAACGGTTGACCCGACCAAGGACGTGCCGCCGCCCGTCATTCCGCCGCCCACCGCGCTGCCACCCGAGAAGAAAAAGAAGAAGCAGTAAGCTTCCGCGCCGAAAGCAAAGAACCCCGGACCTCGCAGGAGCCCGGGGTTCTTCTTTGGCCTAGCGCCAACCTTAGTCGACGAGGACTTCGCGCGGGCTCGAGCCATTCTCGGGACCGACATAGCCTTTGTCGTGCAGAATATCCATAATGCGCGCGGCCCGGTTATAGCCGAGCTTCAGACGACGCTGCAGTAATGAGACCGACGCCCGGCGCGTCTCCTTGATAATCGCCCAGCTCTGCGCGACGAGGGGATCTTCGCCGTCCTCACCATCCTCGCCTCCCTCTTCGCCACTTTCGGCGCCATCCTTGATGGCCTTGATGACGTCTTGAGCGAACTCGGGTTTGCCATTCTTTTCAGCCAGGTATTCGACGATCGCAGCAACTTCCTGCTCACCAACGAAGGCTCCCTGGACACGATTAAGGGTGGCGCTCCCTGGGGGCACGAAAAGCATGTCGCCACGGCCAACCAGCGTCTCGGCGCCACCGCGGTCCAGGATGGTGCGCGAGTCGATCTGCGAAGAGACCTTGAAGCCGATGCGGGTCGGGAGGTTCGCCTTAATGAGCCCGGTGATGACATCCGTCGAAGGTCGCTGGGTAGCGAGCACGAGGTGAATCCCGGCGGCCCGGGCGAGCTGGGCGATACGCGCCACCGAGGTCTCGATATCTTGCGCGGCCACCATCATCAAATCGGCCATCTCATCGATAATGCAAACGATGTAGGGCAGCTTTTCCGTCGGAATCTGCACGCCGTCGTCGATCACTTCTTCCGCCGCCGCCACCGCCGCCGCCTGCTCTTCTGGGCTCAGCGCGAGCTCTTCCTGCTTCGGCACCCCAACCTCCTTGGCCAACTTAGTGTTGAAGCCAGTGATATTCTTCACGCCACACTTAGCGAAAATCTTGTAGCGGCGCTGCATCTCAGCGATGAGCCACTTCAATGCGACAGGTACGCGCTTGGGGTCGGTCTCGACCGGGATCAGCAGGTGAGGCAGGTTATTATAAATCTGCAACTCGACCACCTTCGGGTCGACCATGATGAAGCGCAGGTCCTCGGGCGTGCAGCGATAGAGGAGTGAAACGATAATGGCATTAATGCAGACAGACTTGCCCTGACCGGTGGCGCCGGCGATGAGTGCGTGGGGCATCTTAGCGAGATCCTGAATAACCGGCTTGTTGGTCACACTATCCACGCCGAGCACGACTGGCAGTTCCATCGCTGCTTCCGCCCACGCCTTGGATTCGATGATCTCGCGCAGGAGCACATCCTTGCGGTTCTTATTGGGAATCTCGATGCCGACCGTGCCCTTCCCGGGGACAGGCGCGAGGATACGCACCGCCTCAGCTTCGAGGTTCATCGCGATATTGTTCGAAAGGTTGGCAATCTTCTCCACGCGCACCCCCGGTGCAGGCTTAATTTCATAGCGCGTGATGGAAGGTCCTTGCTGGATGCCTACGTCGATGCCGTTGGCAGCGTCGACGGGAACACAATCCACCTTGAATTGCTTGAGGGTCTCAATGAGATCGGAGGCCCGCTTCCGGAAATCCTCTGGCACGACAGTGCCCGCGGCCGCTGGGGCATTTAACATGTTCACCATCGGGAAGACATAATCACCGCGACGCTTGAGGACCTGACTGGCAGTGGCCCGTTCGATCTTTTCCAGCTTCACAACCTGCACCTTGCCAACACTCGTCCCGAGTGGCTCCGGCGGCTTACGCTCGGGCTTTGGTTCAGGCTTTAGTTCAACTTTGGGCTCAGGTTTATCCTCGACCTTCGGTTCCGACTTCTGATCAGCCGTGGGAGTAATCGTGACGGACTCAGGTTTGACGGTCTCGGGGCCGATTGCTTCCGCTGGGCCTTCGTGAGGAATATCAATGATCTCAACCTCGGGAGCCTTCGCCTTGACGGCTGGCTTAATGGGCAAGGGTGCGACCATGGTAGCACCGACGACCTCCTGTTGCTTACGACGTAATTCCGAGGCGATGGTGGCCTTACGGCGTTGCTCCGCCGCCGCCGCAATCGCGGCGGCCTTGCGGGCGGCATTCCAACCGCCGAAGGCATCGCGCAG
>CAIKRN010000112.1 GCA_903829855.1 uncultured Opitutia bacterium | reverse complement strand
GCACCTTCGGCCTCGGCCTCGAGCTTGGCGTGGCAGTGATCCGTGAGCACCCGCATGTTCTGCATAATCGCCTCGGGGTCCGGAAAGACGGACTTCCGGATACGTTGCACAATGAAGCGCTGCTCGGAGAAAGTGGTCCGGAAAATCGCCAGGTAGGTATCGTTCACATTGCCCGAGCCATAGGGCTCGACGGTGACGAGCCTCCCTTGGACATCGAACTGGCGGGCGATTAGGGCGGCTCGCATGAGGCTTTAGGGGTAATTTGCGGTTCTAGTCGGGGGTGGCGAGGGCATTCCCGCTCCGCCAAGGCTTGATTTTCGGAGGCGACTCCCCATGTTCACCCTTCCTCTGCGCCGCCACCTTAGCTCAGCTGGTAGAGCATCTCATTCGTAATGAGAATGTCGCCGGTTCAAATCCGGCAGGTGGCTCCAGCGCAGGGGACAACTTTCGACCAGTCCGTTTGCCCCTCCAGGCTTTTACCTTAACCTTCCCGCTATGAGTCGCGCCGACCATCCGCCCCGCAGCCGGGATCTCTCCCGCCGCTATGATCGGGCCTTCCGGGCAGATGACGCCTACCGCGCGACCTTGCCGGATATGCAGAACAAGGACGCCTCCCAGATTCAAGGAGCGAACGTCCCGATTCAGCACGTGGGCATCTCCGGCTTCCGTCTGCCGATGCTTGTCGCGACGCGCGACGGCAAGCCGATCACGCTCGAATGCACGGTGACGGGGTCGGTGTCCCTCGCGGCCGATCGCAAGGGCATCAACATGTCCCGCATCATGCGGACCTTTTACGAATTCAAGGACCGCGTGGTTTCGCATGAGTTACTGGAGGAAATTCTGATCCGCTATAAGAAGGACCTCGAGTGCAGTCGCGCGCGTATCATGGTCGAGTTTCGTTACCCTATCCTGCAGAAGTCACTCCGTTCGGGTCTCGAGGGTTGGCAGTATTACCGCGCGGTGCTCGAAGGTACGATTGATGACCTCGACCGCCTTCGCCGCTACGTCCATTTCGATTTCGTCTATTCTTCCGCCTGCCCTTGTTCCGCCGAACTCACCGAGCACGCCCGCGAAGAGCGCAATGCCTACGGCATTCCCCACTCCCAGCGCTCTAAGGCCCGGGTGGTCGCCGAGGTTTCTCCCGGCCGCGCGCTGTTCGTCGAGGACATGAAGGATCTCTGCCTCAAGGGACTACAGACCGAGACCCAAGTCATGGTGAAGCGCGAGGATGAGCAGGCCTTCGCCGAGCTTAATGGGGCTTATTCTAAGTTTGTCGAAGACGCCGCCCGGGTCGTTTACGAACAGTTCGACGGCGATGCGCGCGTGCGCGACTTCGTTATCGCCTGTTCCCACCTTGAGTCCCTGCACTCCCATGATGCCGTCTCGGTCATCAACAAGGGGATGCCCAGCGGGCTTTCGGCCGATTTCAGCAATTTCAGAGACCTAATCTGCTAGTCTGCTGACGGCTTGCCCATCCCGGGTGACCGTCCTACGGTCACTTTCATGAGGGGGTAGCTCAGCTGGATTCAGAGCAGCAGCCTTCTAAGCCGCCGGTCGCGGGTTCGAGTCCCGCCCTCCTCACCACTTTCAAGCCCTCCGACTTATCCTAGGTCGGAGGGCTTGTCGTTTCTTGGGCGTCCTGGGCTTGCGACAGGCCAGCCCTCCGACTACTCCAAGTCATGCAAATCCACGTCGCCCGTAATTCCGCCCAGCTCGGAATCTTCGCCCCCGAGGAAATCACCGCTGGCCTACAGTCGGGCCGCTTCCTCGCCTCCGACCTCGCCTGGCGCGAGGGCATGCCCTCATGGACGCCACTCGGTGACTGGGCTGAATTTCGCGGCGCCAGCGTGCCGCCCCTGTCCCCGTCTTCCCCGTCCGCCTTCGGCGCACAAGACGCGGCCGCCCTCCCGATGCCCTCCTGGGAGCGCGGTTCCTCATTCGCCAACCATTGGGCGACCATTCGTGAGGTCGCTTTGGATCCGGTGCGCACCTTTGCGAATATGCGCGATGGTGGCTATGCCCGCCCGATCGCCTTTACCTACTGGTCGCTCTTGCCAGCGTGGGTTTGCGGTAGCCTGCTATACGGCGGGCTGATTATCTTCATGCTGACGCTGGGCAAACAGGCTGGTGGTGCCCTCCCGCGTGATCAGGCGATGGAATGGCTGGGCAGCCTCGGCGCTGGCACCGCGGCGCTTATCGTTTCCGCCGTGCTGGCACTTTTCTTCCTGTTCGTGCCATTGTTCAATTTTGTGGGTGCCGCAATCACCCACGTGCTGCTTCTCCCGTGGGGTCCGTCGGGTAGTTATGCTCAGACTTATCGAGCCAACGCCTATGCCTATGGCGCCTTCATGCCCTTCGCCTTTATTCCGTGTGTCAATTATGTCGTGATGCCTTGGCAGCTAGTGGCGGCCATTATTGCGCATTCGCAGGTCCATCGGATCGCGTGGTGGAAGGTGGCGCTTTCACTCGTGGTTATTCCCTGCTGCTGCGTCTGTGGCGTTTATGCGATGCTGTTTGCCTCGCTCGCCGGCAAGTTCGGCCGCTAATTTCTTATGCAAATCCACGTCGCCCGTAATTCCGCTCAGCTCGGAATCTTCGCCCCCGAGGAAATCACCGCTGGCCTGCAGTCGGGCCGCTTCCTCGCCTCCGACCTCGCTTGGCGCGAGGGCATGCCCTCATGGACGCCACTCGGCGACTGGTCTGAGTTCCGTGGAGTCGGCGTGCCGCCTCCGTCGCCCGGCGCAACGATGGCAGACGCTCCGGCGGCCTCGACGGTTCCTTGGGAGCAGGGCAAGTCGCTCGACTCGTTCTTCGCGACGATCAAGATGGCAATCGCGAATCCTTCCTCCCTCTCAACCGGACGCTACGCTTTCGGCGACTGGCTGGCCTTCTGTTACGTGGGCGTGCTGATTTCCCTGCCGTTCCAGCTGATCAACGTCATCGCCTTCGGAGATAAGAACGCCCAGGTCGGCGAATTCCTCCGCAGCCTGAACATCCCTGAACTGAGCAAGGCGTCGGAACGGCTGACGCATGCCGCGCCTACGCCCGTCTGGGCCACGCTCATCGGCGCCGTCATAGGGCTGGCCATGGCACCCCTCCTCTACGCTTTCGCCGCCCTGTTGCATTGGATCGGCCAGCGGATCTTCCGCTATCAGGTCTCCGTGGGGCGGACGGTCGCGGCTTCTCTGCTCGTCACCGCGACCTTGGCCGTGCTGATGGCGCCGTTGCAGCTGCTCGGTTTCAGTTTCCCCGTGCAGATGGCGTTGAGCGCGCTGCTGCTCATTCCTGTCTGCGTGGTCTATTACCGGGCGCTTGGTGCGGCGACCGGCATTTCTCCGTGGACCCAGTTCGGCATCTCATGCTTCGTCTGGTTCGTCCTTTGCTGCTGCTGTTGCGTCGCACCGGCTTCTCTGATCGGGATGTCCGCCGCGAAGGCCTTCGCGCACTGACCGGTGCTCCGGCTGATCCGCAGACCTGCTTATCCGGGCGAGCTCAACCACGAGCTCGTCTGGCCGCTGGCGTTCATCGGTGGGGCCGTGTTCGCGTGGGGTTGGTTCCTGACGGGGTTAAAGTTGCCCGAATGCGTCTTTCATGAGCTCACGGGGCTGCCCTGTCTCGGTTGCGGCGGCACCCGCTGTGCGCGTCATCTCGTCCATCTCGATTTTAGTCAGGCCTTTCTCTTTCACCCAGGGTTTTTCTTGGTCGTCGTGGCGGCCGCGCTTTGGACCATCTATTCTGCGGTGTTCTGGCTGCGTCGTGATACCCTTCGGCTTCGGCTCGCCATCGACGAGCCCCAAGCCCGCCGCCTGCGGATGGTTTTCATCGCCTTACTTGTCGTTCACTGGGCGTGGCAGTGTTACTACCTCACCCGCTGATGCTGAAGAACCTGCTGAAGTTTCTCGCCTGGGTTGCCGTGCTCGTCCTGCTGGCGACGGGGGTGCTGGGGCTGGTTTACTACTGTTCGGAACGACCGCAGAAAATGGCCATCGAGCACCGCGTGCTCGACGTCGTCGACACGGTGCGCGAGGACGGCACTTCGCCGAAGAAAGTGGTGGGCGCGCTTGATCGCCTCGCCGACCAGACGGAGGTCATCAAGGGCGACATTGTTCCCGCCCCTGCGCCTGACCGTAATGCCACCGCGCCTTACGGAGAGCCAGAAGATCATCTTGGCCTGAAGCATCTGGTGAATCGCGGCTACTCCGTGGGCTACGACGAATCACTGCCTTCGCCGCGGTGGTCATCTTATCGGGTATTTCCCTACAAAGAGGTGCACCGCGAACGTCCTTCTGGCTTTAAGCCTGATCCGCGCACGGATGCCCGCGTAGTGACTTCCGAATACGTCCGCTCGGGTTATGATCGCGGGCACCTGTCGCCCAACTACGCGATTTCCGTCTGCTATGGAGAAGAGGCCCAGAAGGAAACTTTCCTGCTCAGCAACGTCGTCCCGCAATTGCACGCCCTCAACGCGGGCCTCTGGAAGGACATGGAGCAGCGCGTGGTGAAGCGTTACGTCGAGCGCTACGGCACCGTCTGGGTACAAGTCGGCCCCGTCTTCGCGGCGCCCCCGGAGAAAAAGGTCGGCCGTCTGCCCGTGCCCTCATCGTTCTGGATGGTCATCTCCGAATACGAGGAAGTCGCCCATGGCATCCGCGCCATCGCTTATCTGGTGCCCCACGAGGAGAAGTGGCGCGATGTGGAGCTGACGCGTTATGTCGTGAGTATCCGCCGGATCGAGCAACTGACGGGCCTGGATTTCTTCCCCAAGCTTCCGAAGGCAACGCAGGATCGGCTGGAATCAACGGCTGCTCCGCGCGCCTGGTGACGGCAGTTCGCGGCGTAAATCCGCAGCGTGGAGCAAGCAGACGCAGTCGGCACCATCCGCCGTCGGCAGCCACATGATCGGCAGCTTCGGCCACGCTTGATGCATCGCTTTCTGGAGGCCGCCGACCTCGATAACGAGGATGCCGTGCGGCTTGAGGAGTTCGCGCGCCTGGGTCAGTAGCTTACGGATGACGTCGAGGCCGTCCTTGCCCGAGACCAGCGAGCCCTTCGGCTCCTTTTTGAATTCGGCCGGCAGGCGGCGGTAGATGCCTTCCGGTTCGTAAGGCGGGTTGCTGAGGATCAGGTCAAACTTCGGACCCTTGAGCAAAGCCGTCATCGTGTCCGTCTCGTGGAGCGTCACGCGCTTCGCCAGCTTGTG
>CAIKRN010000111.1 GCA_903829855.1 uncultured Opitutia bacterium | reverse complement strand
GCGACACGAAAGTTTCCTCTTGCGCAAGCGCAACTTATGCTTATCAATCTTACTAAGAGTTAACCGCAACGTGACGAACCGAACCGAAACCCCGAGCGAAAGTCTCATCACAGTGTCGCTTCCCCCGAAGCTCCACTCTGAAGCAGTCGCCTTTCAGCATCGGTCCGGATTCAGCACCTTGAGCGAAGTGATCCGTCACGCGCTCGATCGTTTCGATGACTCCCGTCCTTCCCTGGAGACCACCCGGTCCCGCCAGGTTTCTTTCCGCGTACCGTCGGAGCTCCGTACTCGTATCACCCGTCAGGCGCGTAACGCCCGGGTGAGCGTGGGGCGAATCGTCAGGGTGGCGCTTCAGGCGTTGCCCTCAAACCCAACAACGATCCAAAAAAAGGACACAACTATGGCTAAAAAGAAGGCTGCTGCTAAGAAGAGCGCCAAGAAGGCCACCAAAGCTAAGAAGAAGTAATTCTTCCTAGTCTTTTCCGTCCCTCGGGGCGGATGGCGCCGGCACCCCCGGTTATTACAAGGACCCTCGCAAGGGGGTCCTTTTCTTTTTCCCCTCATTCCCGGAGGCGCAGTTAGCGTATAGGCTTGAAATCGCCCCCCCGAAGGCGGTTTCTTATCGGTCTTAGACCTCATGAGCACCCCTGCATCCGGCCGTATCACTATTGCTAACGGCAAACTGACTGTCCCTGACCACCCGGTCGTTCCCTTTATCGAGGGCGACGGTACGGGCCCAGATATCTGGCGCGCTTCCGTCCGCGTTTTTGATGCTGCCGTCGCCAAGGCTTACGCTGGTAAGCGCAAAATCGAGTGGCTCGAAGTTCTCGCCGGCGAAAAATCCTTCAAGCAGACGGGCGACTGGCTCCCCGAAGCCACCCTGACCGCCTTTCGTGATTATCTCGTGGGTATCAAAGGTCCGCTCACCACTCCGACTGGCGGCGGCATCCGTTCGCTTAACGTCGCCCTGCGTCAGCAGCTCGATCTCTACGTCTGTCTCCGGCCCGTGCAGTGGTTTACCGGCGTGCCTTCACCTGTTAAGAATCCGGGTAAAGTCGATATGGTCATCTTCCGCGAGAACACGGAAGACATCTACGCGGGCATCGACTTCGAAGCCGGTTCGGAGATCGCCCTCAAGACGCTCGACTTCATTAAGACTAATTTCCCGAAGGAGTTTAAGAAGATCCGTTTCGGCGACGAGCAGCCCGCCACCGTGGGCCTAGGTATCAAGCCCGTCTCCCGTCCGGGTTCCGAGCGCCTGATTCGCTCGGCCCTCCAGTACGCCATCGCGAATAAGCGCAAGTCGCTCACCCTTGTTCATAAGGGTAATATCATGAAGTACACCGAGGGTGCCTTCATGAAGTGGGGCTATGATCTCGCCAAGAGTGAGTTCGGTGCCGAAGAGATTGATGGCGGTCCTTGGTGCAAGATTCCCGAAGGCAAGCCCGGCGCTGGTCTCATTATTAAGGACGCAATTGCGGACATCACGCTGCAGCAGATTCTCACGCGCCCGACCGATTTCGACGTCATCGCGACGCTTAACCTCAATGGCGATTACCTCTCCGACGCCCTGGCCGCGCAGGTCGGCGGCATTGGCATCGCCCCCGGAGGCAACATTAACTACCTGACTGGCCACGCGATTTTCGAGGCGACGCATGGCACGGCCCCGAAGTATGCCAACAAGGATGTCGTTAATCCTGGCTCGGTGGTACTCTCTGGTGAGATGATGCTCCGCTACATGGGCTGGACCGAGGCGGCCGACTTGGTGCTCAAGGGTCTCAATGGCGCAATCGGCGGCGGTCGCGTAACGTATGACTTCGCTCGTCAGATGCAGGGCGCGACGGAAATCAAATGTTCGGAGTTCGGCGATGCGATCATCGCTGCAATGTAATCCCACAAAAATTCCGACACCTCAAACGGTTGGCAAACCCCGGAATCCTTGGGGCTTGCCAACCGTTTTTTTGTGGGCAAAACGATAGGTCATAAACCCCTCCATGAAGCATACCCTCAACGCCCTCGCCTTTGCTGCTTTTGCAGCTGGTGCCTCCGCCCAGAACGCCCCGGCTCCCGTGGCCGCCACCAATACCGATCTTGCCGTCCGTGGCAGCCTCTCTTGGAACGGTGCCAACGTCTTCCGCGGCGTCGAGCGCTCTAACAGCACGGGTCTCGTCCAGTCGGCGATCACTATCGAATACAACATCCCGGGTTTCACGGGTGTCTCCACTTACGTTAACTTCTTCAACGCCGACGGCGTTGAGCGCTCTTACACCCTCGGCGCCAAGAGCGACTCCCAATACGGCGTTCTCGACGTCGGCATCCAGCGCCTGACGGCCCCGACGGTGCGTACGCTTGCCTCGAATGGCTTCACCCAGATTCGCTCCAATGACGAAATCTACTTTGGCACGTCCCTCTCGACGGTCGCCTTCAAGCCTTCGGCCTATATCTACTACAGCAACGACCTGAAGCAGTACACCCTCGAGCTCGCTGGTTCTAAGACCTTTACGGGGGCCAACGTCGGTCTGGCTGGCTTCGACATCGTCTCCAAGGTCTATGCGGGTTACACCCATGCGGGTGCCAGCTCTTATGATGTGAAGAACGCCTACGAGTACGTTGGCGCTTCCGTGGATCTCGTCCGGGCGGTCGGCCAGGGTGCCGTTCTGGGGGCCGGCGTGAATTACGCCTATAATAGCGACGGCCGGGTGCAGACGGGCAGTTCGGCGACTTGGCTCCGCGTTTTCGCCAACTTCAAGTTCTAAGCCCTCCCCTATAAGGGAAGGCTGATTCGGGGGGCGCAGTCTAGGCTGCGCCTCCCTTGTTTTTGGCTTATTTTGCCCATACCTACCTTGGGGTGTATTCGGGTGTTGACGGAGGGGGGTCCTTTCTCATGTTCCCGCTTTCCCTCTTTATGAAGACCACGCTAGCCAAGAACGTGCAGCTCAAGGACAAGACCTGGTATGTCGTTGACGCCAAGGACCAAGTCCTGGGC
>CAIKRN010000110.1 GCA_903829855.1 uncultured Opitutia bacterium | reverse complement strand
CTTGCGGACATAGAACACGGCTAATTGCCCATAGCGACGCCCGAACTCCACCGCCCCGGCCTGACCGAGGGGGGCTGCCCACCCGGGTTCTACATGAGTCTGGTCGGCCGACCCGCCGGTGACCCGATGGAGCGCATAGCCTGCCGACCGCAACTCGGCCGCGAGTTCCGCATCCGCAGCGACGTTGGCCGCAGCCGCGGTCACCCTGCCCTCCGGATCGTAGGCAGTAATGATTGCGAACTCGGCAGGCCAATCCGCCGGGAACGGTTCATAGCGAAAGACGGCTTGAGCGAAGCGCACAGCTTGCACGGGGGTCATGGCACCCTCCTAGCCGCCTCCAGGTTTAGAGGCGAACCCATTTTCTGAGTCTGGGTGTTCGTCGACCCGGCTGCTCGGCCCGGCCGGTTTGATGCCGGCTATCATTATTATCGATGCACGCTTGCGTCCACTTTCTGTTATTATACAAAAGAATTTCATTAAAATATGCAGCTAAGCCATTTTTACACGGGTGCAGGTGCTCCGCCCACCCCCTAGTCTCATGGCCAATGAACTGCAGGCCACCCCGCCGCCCGCTTGTCAGCGTTGCGGAAGCCCGTTGACGGCGGAATACCACTTTTGTCCGAACTGTGCCCAGGAGTGGCGTGCGCCCGCTCAGTCGCTTGGCCCTGCGCCCGAGCCGGTCTTCGACGCCGATACCCGCATTCGCCGACGCTCGGGGGAGGTTTACGTGGTGTTCACTCAATACCTTTTTGCCCTGCTGGCTGCGCTCATCCTGATCTTCCTATTTGGACTGCGTAATTCGGCTGGGCGCGGCTTTCCGGTTTATGAATACCTGATCTTAAATGAAATCCTAGCGGGCCTGGTGACGGTCTGGGTGGTGTATCGTTATCGTTACATCATCCGACCTTTCTTCAATCTCGCCGGCTTGATGACGCCGACCTTCCTCTTGGGGCTGCTCTTGCTCCCGGTTATGATTGGGTGCGAATGGATTTATAATGAAATATTGGGTTCTCTGCTGATGGGCCTAAAGCCTTTGCTTGCGGCCGGAGCGGATACCGTGCGCACCCAAAGCATCGAACATGTCGTCCCGACCGTTCTGCTTATGTGCCTGCTCCCCGCAATCACGGAGGAGATTGCCTGCCGGGCCTTCATGTTCACGTCGTTGCAGAAATCACTGAGTGTAATGGGCGCGGCCTTCTGGTCCTCGGTGCTCTTCGCGACGTTACATTGCAGTCTTTTCGAATTCCCGATGTGGGTCGTTTTTGGACTCTATCTTTGCTGGGTCACGTACCGGACTAAAAGCGTCATCCCGGCTATCATCATCCACTGTCTCTATAATTACTTCATGATTTTCCTCCTCCCGGCGCATCACACTGTTCGCTAACCACCAAGATTATGCCTACCGAAGTTTCAATAGTTATCGGTCTAATTATTGCAGGCGTGACTGCCTACATCGCTGAGCAACGGGGGCGGAACCCCCTTGGTTGGTTTGTGCTGGGCTGGTTGTGTTGCTGCATCGCCATCCCGGCGCTCTTCGTCTTGCCTAACCTTAAAGAAGCGGAGGCCTTAGAATTGAAGAACACCGAGGATAAGCGACGCCTCCAGGAACAACTTCGCCAGGAACAACTCAAATTGCGGGCCTTTCAGCGCATCACTAATGAACGTATCGACCACCATGATGGCGTCCTGGGACTCGATACGAAGGCGGGCGTACCGCCGCAGGTGGCCTTGCCTGGGGGCGCGCCGAGTCAGTTAGCTCCGCCGCCCCTGCCGGTCGGTCAGACGACTGAACCTTCCCCGCCGATTTGGCACTATGCCCTCGCGAGCGTCCAGTACGGACCGGTCACCGCTGATCAGCTCATCGACCTCTTGACGGCTCGCTCCATCACTCGCGACACCCTGATCTGGAATTCCGAAATGAAGGGCTGGTTACCGATGAAAGATTCACCCGAATTCCGAAACTACCACTAGTATGCAATTCGAGAATACCTATCGGCTAGAAGGCTTGATTCAAGGGCCGCTCCCTCCCGGTCCCGATGGTCGGCGCGTCATCGAAAATTTGACCAAGGATTTCAATCGGAATGGGCTGCGCTTATCGCTGCGTTACGATGATTCCCAATTCGCATTGACCGCCGAAAATGTGACCAGGGACACCGAAGAGATTCACCCCCTAGAGGTGGATTTGATGGTGCACCATGCGTTGGAGAAACTGATTGGTGCCTACCCGCTGGAACTACGGATGCAGATCTTCTCCACCTTGCGTAGCCGTGAGTATCGACCCAACGCCGAGGTCCAGTCCGCCTATCTTGTCATCTTCCCCGGCCAGGTGAAGGTCGAGCGACGGGAAGTTGCCGCCGTCGTGGAGCCGCGACCGGCTCCACTGACTGTGACTAATAAATTCGGTTATATCTTGGCCGCTGTGGGTATCTTAGCCCTGCTGGGCTGGGCCTCGAGTGGCTTGGTCCAGTTTCGTGACCTCGGTGAGAGGAAGCTTTCTGGTTTACGCGGCACCCGGCTCGAGGACCTTCGGGTCGATGACAAATCAATCGCGGACTTTGTTAAGGTCGTCGAGGTCGACGTCGCGAAGGCTCCCCTCTCCGACATCGTCTTAACCCTGCGCAAGGGCTCTAAGTGGCCGGACGATATCACTCCTCTCTCTCCTGATAGCAAAGGTTATACGGCCGCTTATAAGGCCCGGTTCAAGGCAGCCATCGAAGACCGGGAGTTAACGGTCGTCCTGCGGGATGACAAAGGTACCCTGACCGTCAGTAAGGTTTCGATTCGCGAATTCTTCGTGGACGATGGTAAGAAGGAAATTATCGTCCGGATTCCCTTTGGTTCGAAAGTAGTGCGGGATCTGATCCTGCGTCCTTAGTTAGACCTTCATTGCTCCGGCCGTTAAGTAGTCTGCCAACTGAGCCCAAAAGAACAGGATATCCCAGAGTAGCTCGGATATCCTGTTCTTTTGAGGAGAATCTCTTCTCGCCTCAAACGTTTACTGAGCGATGAGTTGGAACTCTTGAATCGCCCAAGGCTGACCTTTGGTCGCGTCCGTCAGGGTGACCTTGAGGAACTTGGTCTGCTTGGCTTCGTTGAAGTAAGCCTCCGAGGTAGCGTAAAGCCCGTGCGTGTTGCTCAGGGCGAACCACTTCTTGCCGTCAAGCGAGCCCTCGACCTTGTAATTCTTGGGGAAGGCGCTGGGGCGGCTGCCCACGTCCATGCGAATGCCAGACAGCTTAGCAGCGGTCGGGAACTCAATCTGGTACCACATGCCCTTCTTCTGGTCGGCTTTGGTTTCCCAGCGCGTCTTGCCGTCACCATCGCAACCGTTCTGCGCCGTTTCGGACTGATCGCTGGCCGAGACTTTCCAGTCCTTGGAAGCAGGGACGAGTTTCGGCAAGGCAGCGGCGAGGGTCTCATTGGTCCAGGGGGCGGTGATGCCCTTCACTTCTTCGCGAATGCGCGCGACGTCCTTGGCCGTGATGACGGCGCCTTTGTTGCCGAACGAATTGCGGACGTAGGAAGCCACGGAGGCGATCCATTCATCGTTGTTCATGGCCATGGGCACCATCTGCGCGTCATAGGTCTTGCCGCCAATCGGACCAGACATGCCATTGAGAATCGCGCGGACGACGCCATCGCGATGGCCGCGGACGGTCTTGGAGCCGCCCAAGGGAGGCGCGATGGTCATGCCGGGCTTCGGTCCATCAATGGCCATGCCCTTGCCGTCGTAACCATGACAGGCGAAGCAGAGTTCGCGGTAGATTTCCTGTCCTTTGACGAGGAGTTTGTTTTCGTCGCCGGTGTAATCTCGGCCGCCGGCTTGCTCGTTACCGGTGAGGATGATGGCACCGAGTTCTTTCACACCCTTGGAGGTCGAGGTGAGCAGGGTCTTCTGCATGAAGCGGGAGCTATCTGCCCAGGCTTTAACATCATTCGAACCAAGCAGTTTGGCCGTCATGATGGACTGGAGTACGACGGAGGAATCCTTGTCAGCACCGAGTTTCATGAAGTCATCAATGAGGGATTTATCACCGGCCCGCACGAGCGATTCACCGGCCCGGAGACCGTGCTGGCGAAGCTGCGGGTTGGCGTCGGTCAGGAAGGCACGCACGAGCTTGGCATCGAGGGCACCGAGGCCTTCGAGCGTCCAGAGGGCATGGGCGCGAGCGAGCGCGTTCTGGCTATTCAGGGCTAGCTCAGTGAGCGCCGGGACAACAGACTTGTCGCCTTTGAGTACGAGCAGCTTCTGCGCGGTATCGCGCCACCAGCCGTTAGGGTGCGAGAGGTGGGCGACGAGCTGGGCTGGGGTTTCCTCGAGCATGCGCGGCTGAGGGCCGGGCTTGAAGTCATCATGCACCAAGCGCCAGACGCGGCCATGGGCGAAGACTTTATCGAGGTCGTACTGCTGGACGACCTTGCGGAGGTAGCTGCCTTCTTTGACCCAGTTGCCTTCCTGGATGATGCCGCGATACATGTCTACGAGGTACAAGCAGCCGTCTGGGCCGTTGACCATGTTCACGATGCGGAAGTTCGGATCAGTCGAGCGAATGAACTCGGAGTGATCATGAGGATTGGCGATGCGGGTGATGCCATCATCCAAGGTGACTTTAGCACGGCGAATCAGGCGACCCACGGGTTCGGAGATCAAGACGTCACCGCGGAGGTCAGCGGGGAGGCGATCACCACGGACGACTTCTTGGCCGCAGGAGGCGGTGAAGTGATTGAGGGTCTTGTCCAGACGGGTGCGGCCCGCGCCACCCTGGTGGTCGGCGAGTCCGAGTTTGGGCCAAACCTGGACAAAGTCTTCGGGGAACTGGTTCTTAATATCATAAGCGCCATAAAGAATCGGGGTCTGGAAATGCCAGAGGCCTTTTTCGCCACCGGCGTTACTCCACCAGATTTTACCTTGGTCATCCTGGGCGAGGCCCCACTGGCCACCACCATTAGGAATGGTTTCTTTTAACGGCTCCTTGGCGCCGTTCCAGCGCAGACGAAAAGGATTATAGGTCTGGTAGAGCCAGTTATCCATCGTCCAGATAAGGCCGCTCTGTTGGTGCTCGAGGTTGCCGCCCTTAGGGCCGCCGAGGTACCAGAGCTGTTTGCTGTCCGCCACGCCGTCACCCTTGGTGTCGCGGTAGACAAAGATGTCCATGGTGTCGGTTTCGTTGATAAGCACGCGATCATCGAGCGGGAGGACCATACGCGGGAGCAGCATCTTATCGCGGTAGATGATGTGCTTGTCGAAATGGCCATCGCGTTTGGTGCTTTCATGGCGAGAGACGACGCCGACGGGGTCGTGCTCATTATTGCCATCAATGTCCTGCATGTAGGTGCGGAGTTCGGCGATGTACATGCGGCCGTTGCCATCGAAGGTTAGGTTCGCTGGTTCCTTGATGCCGTCGCGTTCGCTGAGCACGAGCTCGAGGTGGTAGCCGCGGGGGAGCTCAATGGTCTTCAGCTCTTCTTCGGGAGAGAGCACCTTGACGGCAGGCTGCTTGGTGAAATCGGGCTCATAAGGCTTCTCGTCCGCAGCATAGGCAGCGGCGAAAGTGAGCGCGGTCAGGATAACGGCGTTTCGCATGGGGGTATGACCCCTAAACTTCCTTAATGTTCACCTTTTAACAAACGTTTTCGCCCGGTGCCGCCCAAAAGGGTTTGGCATCCTCGGGGTAGCCCGCCTTGCTAGCCCCATGCGTGTTTTCGCCCTTGGATGCCTGACCCTGCTCTGCCCTCTTTTTACGGCATGGGCGGCCGCCGCGCAGCCCAATGTTGTGGTTATCCTCGCCGATGACCTCGGGTATGGGGATCTCGGCTGTTACGGCCACCCGACGATTCGTACGCCGAACCTCGACCGGATGGCCGCCGAGGGTGCCCGCTTCACCCAGTTCTACGTTGCCGCCGAAGTCTGCACGCCCAGTCGCGCCTCCATCCTCACGGGTCGCTACCCGATCCGTTCCGGCATGGCCCATAACCAATTTCGGGTCCTCCGCAGTATCTCGACGGGCGGCTTGCCCGCCTCGGAAATCACCATTGCTCAAGCGCTCAAGACGCAGGGCTACACCACGGGCATGATTGGTAAGTGGCACCTGGGCGTTTGGACGAACAACCCCGCGCACCATCCGCTGAAGCACGGCTTTGATTTTCACTTCGGTCTGCCGCACTCCAACGACATGAACCCCTCGCCGGGTAATCCCGCTAAGGCTGGCTCCCTCGTTAATCAGGAAGCGGCTTGGTGGAATGCCCCGCTCTTCCGCGGCTACGAACTCATCGACCCCCAGGCCGATCAGACGCAACTCACCCGCCGCTACACGGAGGAAGCGCAAAACTTCATCATCGCGAATAAGGCCAAGCCATTCTTTCTCTACCTCGCCCATACTTTTCCTCATACTCCCCTCTTCGCTTCGGGTCGCTTTAAGGGGAAGAGCAGCCGAGGCATCTATGGCGACGTCGTCGAGGAGCTCGACTGGAGCGTCGGCGAGGTTTTCAAGACGCTTAAGGAGCAGGGTTTAG
>CAIKRN010000109.1 GCA_903829855.1 uncultured Opitutia bacterium | reverse complement strand
TCAATGGCGCTTACGAACCGAACCCGAATCTCGCACACCCGCAGGCACCTGAGATGGGGGCCCGTTACGCCCGGGGTTATTTCCATATGCACCCTGGGGCCTTCTCGGTTCCCATGGGCGTGAATGACACGTTGAGTTTCGACGACAGCGTGCGCTCCGAAGGGTGGTATCGCGCTCGGCCAGTGCGAACGAACTACTTGATCGGCTTTTTAAATAACGTGGCCGACTCCTTCTGGGAGCCTTCGGGTGACGTGCAAGGGAATCGCCATGCGATTGGCACGTTGGCATACCTGCAGACGCTGCGAGCGCCAACGGTGCGCGTACACCCGGCGATCTTCCCTTGGGTGTGTGCCGACCGCATCGGGTATGCGGACGCCGCTTTTGCCGCGCAGGAGCGGACCAACCTAGCGGCTTGGACGAAGTCCGGCGCTCGGCGGGTGGGACTCTATGATTATTGGCACGGCGCAGAGTATGCCGTCCCGAAGGTTCATTTCTCCGCCCTCGCGGCGTCCATCGGGGCTGCCCATTCGGCCGGAGTGGTGGGATGGTATTCTGAGGGAAGCCCTCTTTGGGCTTACGATGCACCGAAATTCTGGCTGGCAGCAAAGTTGCTCGAGGACCCCACGCTGGACCCCGAGGTACTCTTACGCCAGTGGTTTGCGGCCGCTTATGGTCCGGGCGCTCCAGCGATGCGTGAAGCCTTCCGGGCGATTGAATCTGCCTGGCAGCGTGACGCCCGCCTCGGCGGCCCTGACCAATTTCTCCGGCACTTTAACGACGAGCGGGGAGCCATGGTTTTAAATGACACTGAAGTGGCCCTGGTTTCAGCACGGCTCGCCGCCGCCCGTGCATCCTTGGCTCAACAGGATAAGGTTACCCATCGGCAGCGAGCCCAGCTATGGCGATTAGGCCAGTTTGACGACACTTGGGCCATGACTTGTGCGTTTCGGTCAGCCGTACAAGCTCGCCAAGTAAATCCACAGGGTTCGCCGGCCGCCCTGAGCGCGCTGCAACAACTCACCGAAGCCGAAATCTCGAGCGTGCGGACGGAAGATGCCTTCAATCGGCAATGGGGTGCGTACGGCACCCGCGTGCGGTGGACATCATTTGTCCAGCGGAACCCACGTCCGACCTGGGTGCGGCTGGTTCAACCCAAGGGAGACCAGGAAGCAGAACTTACGGCCTGGGCTAAGGCCGATGGTCTCCCGGGACAGTTGGCGTATCGAGCGGCGACTTCAAATGGTGCGCCGTCGATTGTACTCCTTTTTGATGGAGCGACGGTGCCCGCCAAGGCGCTCTTTCTGTCACCCTCGCGGGCTAATCAGGTCAACGGGGGCGCCCACGGATTACATGCCGTGGCCCCGGCGGGGAAACTCGGCCCGTTCCCAGTCACTGGCCTCTTCGGCTCCAGCCAAATCATGGTCATCCGGCTTCGCTTATCGCCGGTAGCCGATCAGGAATCGGAGGTGCGACTCACTTTAACCTTTAAGAGTGGGGGCAAGCTAGTGGTTGCTTCTGTCCTCGGTGGCCGCCGTGAAGCTGTCCTCGTAGCGCAAGTGCCCTTGGGCACTACGGGTGCCGACTACGAAATTGCCTTCAAGCGTGAAATCTTCATCGAGGAAGCCAGCGTGAGCGTTTTGACTGACGCCCAGCTTCCCACCCCCCGATGATCAAACGCCTTTTCGATATCGGCTTCTCCTTGTGCTGGTTAGTCGGTTTTTCGCCTTTGTTACTGGTCGTGGCCATCCTTGTGCGTCTCAAGCTCGGCGCCCCCGTGCTCTTCATTCAAGAGCGGCCTGGTCTGCGCGGCCGGCCCTTCCGGATGGTCAAATTCCGCACCATGACCGATGACCTCGGAGCGGATGGTGAGCTATTACCCGATGCGCAGAGGCTGACCCCTTTCGGGAAATTTCTCCGCTCCACTACCCTTGATGAATTCCCCGAGATGTGGAATGTGTTGGTCGGCGACATGAGCGTCGTCGGGCCGCGCCCTCTGTTGATGCGGTACCTCCCTAGGTATAGCCCTTTTCAGGCCCGCCGCATGGAAGTGAAGCCCGGTGTCACCGGCTGGGCACAGGTCAACGGGCGCAACTCGCTGACCTGGGAGGAGAAGTTCGCCCTCGATGTATGGTATGTCGACCACCGCACCTTCTGGCTCGACCTGAAAATCGTGGTGCGGACTTTTTTTAAAGTCTTCGCGCGGAGTGGTATCAACTCGGGAACGGCGGCAACTATGGATGAGTTTAAGGGCTAAAGTCGCATGTGGATTCATCAATTTATCAACAAACTTTTCCCGGCCCGGATTCGCTCCCGCGAGTTGCGGGAATGGAAGGTGCGGGATTTTGCTGGGCCCAGCCCGTCATGCATTAAGCGCCGCGTGCTACTTCGCCTCGGGATCCTGGAGGGCACGTGGGTTGAGACCGGTACCTATTTTGGGGAGACCACGGCGATATTGGCTGAAAAGGCTCAGCAGGTTTATAGCATCGAGCCAGAGCCAGCACTGTGCGCACGCGCGCAAGCGTTGTTCGCGGGTCGCGGAAATATCGAGATCATCCGTGGTACGAGTGAGCAGATCTTTCCGGGGCTCATGCTGCGACTATCCGGCGATGTGAGCTTCTGGCTGGATGGACATTACTCCGCCAGCATGACTTTTAAGGCCGACAAGGACACGCCGATCAAGGAAGAGTTGGCCGCCATCGCCCAAGCCTTGCCGCGTCTCGGCCGGGTTGCTGTTATGGTGGACGATGTGCGTTGTTTTGAGCCCTCGCACCCCGACTTTGCTCATTATCCCTCGCGTTTATTTCTGGTGGAATGGGCGGAGCGTCTTGGCCTCAAGTGGCACATTGAGCACGACATCTTCGTCGCCCGTAAGGACTAAGGCTAAGCCGATATCTTTCGGAGCCGTCAGCGGCCCACGCCAAGAATCTTAGCCGATTGGCGCAAGAGCATCCACGCGGCGCTCAACGGCTCGCGCAGGAACGCGCACGTAATCCAGCCGAGCCCCGTCAGGGTGCGTCCCTGTTTGATTAAGATAAAAGCTCCGGGCATGAGGATATGGCGGACATGACTGCCGCGCCTAAGGTAAGGACGGAGCTCCCAAGATTGCGTTAGTAAGTCAGCAAAGTCAGCCGCGGGCGCAAGGCGTTGGCGAAGTAATTCCAGGCGCGTCTGCAGGAAGAGCGCTCGTTCGTCTGGCTCGAGCTGGAAGCGGGCGAGGTCGCCCTCCGTGACTGGCGTATTTAGTCCGTCAATCGGGTCGGGTTGGCCGCGGCGTCGGCGTCGGGCACTACACATGGCCGCAAAGGCGGCGATGGTCTGGTCGGTGCGGTGCGTATGCGTGATGCTGGCTCCGTGGATTCGGTAGTACGTGAGCACTTCCGGGAGATTATCTATCTCATGATGTTCGGCCATCCGGAGCCACAGGTCATAGTCTTCCGCTCCTAATTTAAACGCAGGGCGATAACCGCCGACGGCCAGAGCGGCGGAGCGACGAAGCATGATGGCAGGCTGGGCAAGGACACATCGACGCTCGAGTGTCTCGGCGACCAACGCCACCCCCGTTGGGTAGCGGAGTATGCGAAGCGGGTGGCCTTCGGGGTCGATGTATTGAATGAAACTTCCGAGCACTGCCACCTGGGGGTGTGCCTGGAGGTAGGCTACTTGACGTGATAACCGCGAGGGGTTGGCCAAGTCATCTGCATCGATAAAAGCCAGGAGTTCACCCTGAGCCATGCGCAGGCCCGTATTACGTGTTTTTACTAAACCCTGATTTTCCTGAGAATGAATGCGTAGCCGGGGGTCTCGAGAGTATTCAGCCAAGACGTCCGCCGTGCCATCCGTCGAGCCATCATTAATCACCAGAAGTTCGTAGTCCGTAAAATCTTGGGCGAGAATACTATCAAGCGTTTGGCGGAGATAGCGTTCGCCGTTCCACACGGCAATAACGACGGAAACCTGAGGCTGGCCCATGGCTTAATGGAACTGCGCCTCGTTGGGGCGTCCATCCCTAACTCGGCTTAGGCCGTCAGCCAGCTGGCAGGCCGGAGGTCGCGGGTATCGAGGCCGCTGCTTGGCTGGAACCACTGCGCCGGGGTGATCACGATCTTGGCGGGATTGGGATTCAGCCAGGCCCCCCACCACGAGAAACTGCTATTCGCCGTGATATGATGCGAACAGCGGGACATGAGCAGCAAGTCTTCGAGGGCGGAAGCGGTATGCTCGGAAATGTAGCGGGTGTCCGCTGGTAGCGGCAGGTGTGCCCTCACCCAGGCGGGGTCATCGGTAAAGACGCAGACAGTCGGTGAGGCTGGGAGGCGTTGGGCTAGAATCGCCAGGGCCCGCTCATAGTAAGCAAGGGGCGTAAGGCCGTGGAACGCTTGGTTTTTTGCTTCGACGTAATCACCCCGTCGGACGTGCAGCGAGACGGATGGGTCGGCCGGAATCAGTCGGTGGGCAAGTTGCTCGATGGCTCTGACGTGGGTGGCTGCAGGCTGGAAATCACCCCGAATTACCTCAGCCTGCTCAGTGAAATAAAGTTCGCTCTGGAAATATCCATCAAGGGTTACGGGGGCGGAT
>CAIKRN010000108.1 GCA_903829855.1 uncultured Opitutia bacterium | reverse complement strand
TGGGGGAGTAGGCAGAGGCGCAGGGCTTCGCCCGCGGCGGCGAGGCCGAAAGCGCCAGCCACATGCGAGGCCGTCCCGTAGCCCCATTCGCAATTCGGGTGCAGGTCTTCGCCTTCGGGAATCTCGCCGCCCGGCAGGCCTTCGCAATCAGTCGGCTGCGTGAATGGTTCATCCGACCACACGCACGAGACGCCAAAGGGCGCCTTGCCGCGGGGGAAGTCAAAATTCTGGCGCAGGCGTTTACGCACGAGCATCATCAGTGGATCGTCGCGCGAATCGCGGAGGTCGGTGACTTTCAGGCGCGTGCCGTCGAGTCGCCCAGCGCAGCCACCGACGGTGACCACGCACAGTTTTCGATTCACCGCTTCGGCAATAAGCCCGCATTTCGGTGAGAGCGCATCCATCGCATCGATCACGACACCGTCGAAATCTGCGAGGACTTCGTGCGGGTTGAAGCGGGAGAGGAACCGTTGGTGAAGCGTGGTGCGAATGCCGGGGTGGATGGCCCGGGCCCGTTCAGCGACTGCCTCGGTCTTCGCTTTACCTTCGTTGCCCGCGACGGCGTGCAACTGCCGGTTGGTGTTTGAGACGCAGACCGTGTCGCCATCGACCAGCGCCAAGTGGCCGACGCCCGAGCGGGCCAGGGCTTCAACTGTCCAGGAGCCGACGCCGCCCAGTCCGACTACGAGAAACGAACTTCGGGCGAGCTGTTCCATGCCGGCGCGACCGTACAGTCGGCCGATGCCGGCGAAGCGCTGGAGGTGGTCCGGGTCCATGCCCCCATCAAGGCGTTTCCCGACGTTCCTCCAAGGAAACAAAACATCGCCTCGGGGCTTGATGGCGGGGCTCAGGCGACCAAGAATGGCTCTCTGCCATGGCCGAAGACGCAAACACGCCAGCCAATCCTATTTTGAGGGCTTCGCTGCATTCCTCTGGGCAACTGGCCTATCAGTGGGCGGTCAAGGGCTTGATTGCTGGCCTCGTCATCGCGCTGGGCATCACCATCTACGAGCACACCAAGGCTAATTCGGTCTCGCTGGTCTTGCAGGAGGCGCGCCGCCCTTTGCTTCAGTTCCACTTCGAGAAGGGTGGATGGCCCGCAGATTTCAATCTTACCGCCACCGCTCCCGAATTGGCGGCTTTTAATGCCAAGCAGTTGCCCGCACTCATCCGTAAATGCCAAGTGGAGGGAGTCTGGACGTTTGCGCAGAAAGGGCCCGATGGTAAGCCGGCGGTGATTTTCACTCCCGCTTCAGGGGGGAGTTCCTTTAAGCGGGTGCTGATGGTCGTCGATGGTTGGATGGACGACGGTCTCGCCTCGGAAGGCGACCTGCGCGTGACTGACGCGAAAGCTTGGCTCAGGCTGTCGGCCGAGTAATCGCTTCGGCGCGCTCGCGGAGATCGGCCTCGAAGAGCGCGTCGACCAACTGGTCCAAGTTGCCCTCCAGGACTTGCTCAATCCCGTGGACGGTCAGGTCGATCCGGTGATCGGTGATGCGGTTCTGCGGAAAGTTATAAGTCCGGATACGTTCCGAGCGGTCCCCTGAGCCCACCTGGGTTTTGCGGGCGTCGGCGCGGGCTTCGCGTTCTTTGGCGCGCGTCAAGTCAAGCAAGCGGGAGCGGAGCACGCGCATGGCTTTCTGGCGGTTGCGGAGCTGGGAGCGTTCGTCGGCACAGTAGACCATGAGCCCCGTCGGCTTATGGATAATTTGCACGGCAGACTCGGTCTTATTGACGTGCTGACCGCCGGCCCCGCTGGCACGGGCCACAGACATATCGAGATCCTCAGGCTTGAGTACCACTTCGGCTTCTTCGGCTTCGGGGAGTACGGCGACGGTGGCGGCGGAAGTGTGGACGCGGCCCGAGGCTTCGGTGGCGGGCACGCGCTGGACGCGATGGACGCCGGCTTCATGGCGGAGCAGGGCGGTGGCCCCTTCGCCTTCGATGAGGATCACCGCATCACGGACGCCACCGAGGTCGGAGTGGGAGAGGGACATCAGTTCGCACTTCCAGCCCTTTTTCTCAGCGAAGCGGGTATAGGCCCGGAGGAGTTCGGCGGCGAACAGGGAGGCTTCTTCGCCACCCGTGCCGGCCCGAATTTCCACGAGGGCGTTGCGGGAGTCATCGGGATTCACCGGGATGATGGCCCGGATCAGCTGTTCGCGGGCCACCTCGACGGCTGGCTCTAGGCGGGTAATCTCCTCGGCGGCCATGGCACGGAACTCGGCGTCGGCCTCGCCGGACATAGCGCGGGACTCGGCCAGCTCCTTTTCTAGGGCCACTAGGACATCATCGGCCTTCACGGCCTTGGAGGTGAAGCGGAGTTCCGCTCCCAGGGCTGCAGCTTTCCGGCCATCGGCAAAGGTGGCCGGGTCGGCCATCAGGCCTTCGAGTTCGGCCAGGCGACGGCGAAAGCCCGTCAAGTCGGGGCGGAGGGGGCTGGCGGACATCGGTAAGGTTGGTTAATCGGGCTTGGATAGGAGGGGTCCGTAGGTTATTCAATGGAGAGTGGCTGGACCCTCTCCGCAAGCCCGACCTTCATCCCTTTCCGAACTCATGCAGCCCAAGGAACCCGCACTTCGCGGCACCCACGTCGTCACCTGCGTCTGGGACTTTGATAAGACCCTCTGCCCGGGCTATATGCAGACCCCCTTGTTCAAGGCTTTTGGGGTCGATGAAGAGCAATTTTGGAAGGAAACGAACCAGCTGCCTGCGCTTTATGCCCGCAAGGGGATCCGCACGCCGAAAGACTCGGTCTACCTGAACCATCTGCTCAGCTACGTGAAATCCGGCCTCATGAAGGGCCTCACCAATAAGCGACTGCGCGAATTAGGGGCCGACATTGAACTCTGCCCGGGCCTCCCGGCTTTCTTCCCCGCACTCAAGGAGCATGTCCGTGAACTCGGCCGAAAGCATAACGTCGAAGTCGTGCTCGAGCATTACATCATCAGCACGGGTCTCGCCGAGATGATCCGTGGCACTTCGCTCGCGGCACATTGCGACGGCATCTATGGATGCGAATTCCTCGAGCACCCGCTACCGCCCCATTTCACCAAGCAGGACGAGCTCTCGCTGGATCTGCCGACGGAAATCACCCAGGTCGCCGCGATGGTCGATAACACCATTAAGACTCGTTTCCTTTTTGAGATTAACAAGGGCTCTAACAAGAACACCGAAATCGACGTGAACGCCGTCGTGCGGGCCGAAGATCGCCGCGTGCCCTTCGAGAATATGATTTATGTCGCCGACGGACCCAGCGACGTGCCGGTTTTCTCACTCCTGCGTAAGAATGGCGGCAAGGCTTTCGCAGTCTATGTACCCGAGAGCGAAGCCGAGTTCGCGCAG
>CAIKRN010000107.1 GCA_903829855.1 uncultured Opitutia bacterium | reverse complement strand
TCCCGCTACGTCTCCCTCGCCTCAATCGCTCTAGGGATTTCGCTTCCGCTGAGCTGCTGGTTGCTCCCGCTCTTTTCAAAGCTGAGCTTCAGCCAGCCTGAATTCGTTTTCGCCGCCGCCATTGCGGCCTTCAACCTCTGGACGCACCGTTCCAACATCGGACGACTGCTAAACGGAACTGAAAATCGTTTCGTCAAAAAAGCCTAACCTTTTCGCAATGACCGCCCCACGCACCATCGGCATCGGCATCCTCGGCTTCGGCACCGTCGGCCAAGGCGTCTGGAAACACCTGCATGAAAAGCAAACCGACCTTGAATCGCGCCTCGGCGTAAAGCTCGACCTGCGTAAGGCGTCCGTCCGTGATCTCAAAAAGAAGCGCGCGGTCAAAATCGCCCCCTCCAAGCTCACCAAGAATCCGAACGAGATTATCGACGACCCCAAGGTCCACGTGGTCTGCGAACTTATCGGAGGCACCACGAAGGCACGCGAACTCACCCTGCGCGCCCTCCGCCTCGGTAAAGTCGTCGTCTCTGCCAACAAAGCACTCCTCTGCGAACACGGCCCGGAAATCTTTGAGGCCGTGCGCAAGCATGGTGGGCAGTTCCTATTTGAAGCCAGCGTCGCCGGAGGCATCCCCATCATCAAGGCCATCCGCGAAGGCCTCGTCGCGAATCGCTTCGAACTCATTGTCGGCATTCTTAACGGCACCTGTAATCACATCCTCACCCGCATGGGCGAAGATGGCCTCTCGTTCGCTGACGCCCTCAAGGAAGCCCAAGAGCTTGGCTACGCCGAAGCCGACCCGACGCTCGACGTCGACGGCATCGATGCCTTCCACAAGGCCTCCATCCTCGCCTGGCTCGCGCACGGCAAGTGGGCACCCCCGTCCCGCACGCTCGTCGAAGGCATCCGCAAGATCGGCCCAGCGGACATTGATTTCGCCCGCCGCTTCGGCTTTGCCCTCAAGCACCTCGCCGTCATTCGCCGCGACTTCAAGGCCAACTGGATGACCGTCGGCGTGTACCCCTCGCTCGTCCCTAATCGCGATATCCTAGCTCGTGTCTCGGGCGTCAACAACGGTATCACCCTCCGCGGAGATGTCGTCGGTGCTACCACCCTCACGGGTCGCGGTGCAGGTGGCGACGCCACCGCTTCCGCCGTCATCGGCGATATTGTCGATGCGATTGCGGCTCTCACCGGGGCCATCCCCCAAGCCCTTTCGGCTGACGCCCTAAACACGCGCGAGAAAATCGGCCGCGGCCTCCGCATGGCGGACCTCGACGAGATCGTCTCCCCCTTCTACCTTCGCCTGTCCTTACTCGACAAGGCCGGCGTCTCTGAAGGCATCTACCGAATCTTCTCCAAACATAAGGTCTCGATCGCGCGTGTCATTCAGTACGAACACCCCAACCAAGGCCGCGGTACCGTCACCCTTTCGACCTACCCGGTCAGCGAACGCAAGATGTCCGCAGTCTTGACAGAATTGCGCCGCCTCAAGACGGTGCTCGAGGAGCCGGTCGTGCTCCGCATCTTTTCTCCCGAATCCTAACTTCCGGTGGCCCTCATTGTCCAAAAATACGGCGGAACTTCCGTCGGCAACGTTGACCGTATTCAGAATGTCGCGGCAAAAATCAAGGAACAGTGGTCCAAGGGTAACCGCCTGGTAGTCGTGGTCTCCGCCCGCAGCGGGGTGACCAATGACCTCATCGCTCGCGCCAAAGCCCTCTCCAAGCTCCCCGACGAACGCGAGATGGACGTCCTGATGACCGTGGGCGAACAGGAAACCATCGCCCTGACCGTCATGGCCTTGCACGCCATTGGGGTACCCGCCGTATCGCGCACGGGCGCCCAGGCCGGCATCTTCACGGACGACATCCACACCCGCGCCCGCATCACCCGCATCACCGGCGGCGACTTATTACAGCGATTGGATGAAGGCAAAGTCGTCGTCGTGGCCGGCTTCCAAGGCTGTACCGAAGCGGGCGAAATCACCACCCTTGGCCGCGGAGGCTCGGATCTGACTGCCATCGCCGTAGCCGCCTCGATCAAAGCGGACCTCTGCCAAATCTTTACCGATGTAGACGGCGTCTACACCGCCGACCCGCGCATCGTCCTTTCGGCCAGCAAGCTCCATGAAATCTCCTACGAGGAGATGCTCGAACTCGCCTCCAGCGGTTCCAAGGTCATGCAATCTCGCTCCGTCGAGTTCGCCCAGAAATACAACGTGCCCTTCGAGGTCCGTTCCTCCTTTAACGACCAACCCGGAACCATCGTGAAAGCCATCGACAAAACCCTTGAAGACGCCGTGATCGCCGGCGTCGCCCTCGACCGCCTGCAGACTCGCGTCACGGTCAACGACCTCCCTGATAACCCCCAGGCCCTTTCTGCCCTCTTCGACGACCTCGGCGAGGCTGGCCTGAGCGTCGACATGATCATCAAGAACCTAGGCAAAGACGGCAAAGCCAACCTAACCTTCTCGGTGACCACCGATCAATACTCGCGCGTCGAGTCCGTTGTTGGTCAGACCCTGAAAAAGCTGGGGTCAGGATCCGTCCGCTCCGCGGGCGAAATCTCCAAACTCTCCATCGTCGGCGTCGGTATGATTTCCCACCCCGGGGTCGCCGGTACCCTATTTAAGGCTTTGTCGTCGGTGGGCGTGAACAGCGAGCTGATCACGACTTCTGAAATCAAGATCTCCGTGGCCCTCGACCCCGCCAAAGCAGACGCGGCCGTTCGGGCGGTGCATACGGCTTTTGGTTTGGATAAGGCCTGAGGACTGGCACTCGCCTCTTGCCCGACGCCCCGCGTCAGCCATAGTCGGGCTAATGTCGCGGTTCACCTTGGTAGCCCTCCTCGCCCTGGCCAGTTTCTGGCCGGCAGTCGGCTCATCCCAAGATCTACCGCCAAATTTAATCACAGCCAACGCACCGCTCCGTTCGGGGGATCTACCAGATCGTCGCACCTTAATGGGCCTGGCTGATCAAGCCTTGGCCGCCGGCCTCTCTTCGACCGCTTCAACTTTCTACGGCCAACTGCTTGCTGACCCGAAACTGAGCGACACGGATAAAGAAAAAGCCGGCCTCGGCCTGTCAGCTGCCTACATCGAACGCACTCGTACCGCCGAAGCCAAGGCTACCCTGAAATTCCTGCCGAAATCCGCACGAAAAAACCTGCGCGAGGCGATGGTGGCCTTGCTCGAAAATGATACCGACATTGCCAAGACCCTCTCGAACGAACTCGACCCAGCCGCTTTACCCCCGGCAGAAATTGCCTGGGGTCACGCCTTACGCTGGATGCTCGCTGCAGCTGCGGGAGATAACCTTAACGCCAATCTCAGCTTAGAAGCGGTCAGCCGCACTGCAATTTCGGAAGAACAACGTCAACGTATCGAGATTCTTGGCTATCGTGCGTCCATCGTTGCGGGCAAAGTTGACCAGCGTTCCCTCACGGCATTACGCGAGCTAGCCTCAGCCGCCCAAGGCACACCGCTTGCGTTTGCTTACGCCCGCAACCTCGCCCTTGCCCTCGCGCATTTGAAAGACACCAAAGGTGCCGCCCAGGCGCTTGCTTCCGCCGGCCAACTTGCGCCGGCCAGGCAGGCCGAAGCTGACTTACTCGCCGGCCTCATCCTCGGAGCGGAATCCTCCCCTGGTCGGGAAAGACTCCGCGACGCAGCGAGGAACGAAGCGAACACCTCTGTCCGTCTCACGGCACTACGTGCTCTTGTTTCTGCCGCCGACCCGCGAGATGATGCCGACAACCCCAAGACCCGCATCGAAGATCCTAAATCCATCGCCAATGAAGTAAATGACTTCCTAGTGCGACGGAATGTCGGGCAACTTTCTTATTACTGCCCACGCGACCTCAAAGTCTTGGATTCCATTCACCTTGCCCGCGCGCAGTTGATGCTTTTTGCAGGTAATCGCGAGAAAGCCCGGCAAGCCGCCGAAGATTTACTCAAAGACGTCCCCGCGAGTCCGCTGGTCCGCGAAGCGGTCCGCACGCTTGCCATTGCCGCCTGGGGCGACGGCTCCTTCCGCCTAGCCGCCACCCATCTCACAACCCTGGCAGAAAGCAGTGTCGAACCTGAGCGAGCCCAATTACGTATCGCCGCCGCCGACTGCCTTTACCTAGCCAAGGATTTTGCCTTAGCGGAAAAATCGTACGCTTCACTTCAAAAGGATGCGGCCGACATTAAAATTGCGGAGGCGGCCTTTCATCAACGGATTCTCTGCCTCTTAGAAACCAACGAGGATATCACCGCATGGACTAAAACCACCGTTGTTATTGAGGAAACCGCACGCTCCAACCGAACGCAGACACGCCGTCCGATTTGGACCGCCATCTGGAATCTGGCCGAAGACGCCCGGAAGGCTAATCACGCCCGCGAAGCTGGCCAGCTACTCTCCCGCCTCGCCCCGCTCACCCTCAATGCCGAAATCGACTTCTCCCTCCGCTTCGATTGGCAGAAAGCGCTGATCGCCATCGCGGAAGGAAATTACGCCGAAGCAGCCCGGCTCGCCGACGTCATCGCCACAAAACTTGAAAACCTGCCGACGGATGCGACCCAGGATTTGCGCAACGCAGCGCCGGAGTTGCGCGGGCATGTCGCATTACTAAAAGCCAGAACTTCCCTTGATACGGGCTCAGCCAAGGGCCTTGAAGCCCTCGTTGCACTCCGTAAGAAATTCGGCAAAGTCCCCGCCTCCGCCGCCTCCTACCTCGTGGAAGGAAGACACCTCGCGGCCAATGGACGGTATGCGGAGGCCCAAGCCTGCTTTGAAGGCTTAGCCAAAGATTTTCAAAACGAGAGCGGACTAGCCGAATTCGCCGCACTCGGGCTCTATGAAGCGGCGGAGCAAGCCGCGCTGCAGGCTCCGCACGATGGTGAATCGAAACTCAAAGATGCCGTCGAGCTCTTGGAGAAGTTCACGGACACCTTTCCCCGCAGCCCCCTGCTCTTCCGCGTCTCCCTTCGCCGCGCGGAGATCCTGCGGTCACTGGGCCAGTTCGACAAAGCCCTGCTCGTGCTCGATGGACTTATTCGCGATAAGCCCACAGACGCGGGCCGCCCTCAAGCCGAAATGGCGCGGGCTGACTCAATTTTTGGCCTCGCAGAACTACGGCGCGACCGCAACGGGCAGCTTGATCGGCAAAAAGCCGCCCGGGCCGCTGCCGCTTATGAACGCGTCGCGGAAGCTTGGGCCAAGGACACCGATGATATCCGGATCGAAGCATGGTACAAATGGTCCCTGGCCCTCATTGAGCGCGCCAAAGCCGAAGCCGCCTTCGACGCCAAAGCCACCCGACTGGAAGCACGCAAAGTATTACTTCGCCCTCTTGCCGCGCTGCGTACCACGAGTCCGTCCCCTGCAGATACCGCGGAAAAGCTATCCTCCGAAGGCCGCCTTTGGTTAACCCGTTCCATCCTTTTAATGGGTGAAATCTGCGAACAAGACGGCGACAGGGAAGAGGCTATGGCCGCTTACAAGATTCTCGTGACGGTCAATCAAGGACTTTCCGGTAACCAATTGCGCCTTCCCGGCCAAGCGACAGCAGAAAGCAAACTTGCGACCCTTCGCAATTCATCGTCCAATCCGCCCAAGCCCCAATGAGAGATTTCACCTTCCCCTTCGATGCGGGTCCCTTCGTCTGGCTGCTTCTAATCCTGGCCTTCCTTGCCTTGGTCTTTGTCGTGGAGCGTGCGATGTTCCTCCATCGCGGCTTAGTGCTTTCCTCTGACTTTATCGAAGGGGTGCGAAATAATCTCCGAGCAGGGCGGCCACTCGAAGCACTTGCGGCCTGCGAAGAATCTCCTGGACCCGTGCCTCGCGTGGTCAAAGCCGCCCTACTTCGATCCGCCAGCGGAGAAGATGCCATGCGGGCTGCCGCCACTGAAGCCGCTTTACTCGAACTTCCGGTGCTCGAACGACGCCTCGGGACCATTGCCGCTATTGGCCGGGTCGCCCCCCTGCTTGGCCTCGCCGGCGCAATCTTCTCCGGTTTCCATTTAGCCACTGCACTCCGGGATGGTAGCGTCTACGCTGCCGCAGACCACCTTCTCCTGGATGTGCAAGCCGCCCTCTCTACCGCCGGCTTCGCCCTCGTCATTGCAGCTGGCTGCTCTATGGCCCACCACTTTCTTATTGGTCGCGTCCGCTCCATCGTGACAGAGATGGAAATTGCCGCCCATTCAATCATCACTTTCGTCCGCCACGAACTGCCGGAAGAAAAACCTAAACCCTGAGATGCAAACCCCGCTGGGAGTCCTGGCTAAGGTAAGGCGACCCGAAACTGGGATTGATGCAGTCCCGCTCGCACTGGCCTTAGTCTGCGCCGCCCTCATCTACGCAGTCTCGGCAGAATTCGTCTTCGCCCCAGGTATGTACGTGGGCTTTGATCAACGTGTCCCGGCCGTATCGCGTAACCTCAACACCCCGAAGACGGCCATCGGCGATTTAGCCCGCACCTCCCTGACCGTTACCCTCGTGTCAGCCCGCGGCACCGGAGTTTTCGTCGTTGCGGGGCGCGTGGTGAACCGTGAGGGACTGAAAGCCGAACTCGTCCGAGTGGCCGCGGCAGGCGGCTCGGTTCGACCCGTCTTGATCAAGGCTGATGCCGCCCTGACGATGCAAAGTTTCCTCGAAGTCTGCGAGCTCGCCCGGAACGCCGGCTTCCCTGGCGTCATGGTCGCCGCCGACGAACGCTGATTCACGATTGCCAGAGACGAGGCAGGTCGGACATTCTGCGCCCTAGTGTCGTCCCCCGCGCCCATTATTACCGTCAACCCCGTGCCCCCGAAGCACATCGGGATCATCATGGACGGCAACGGGCGCTGGGCCGCCGCTAAAAACCTCCCCCGCCTTGAAGGACATCGCCGCGGTGCGGAACGCCTCATCGAGACCATCGATTCCTGCATCGACCTCGGCGTCAACACCCTGACGGTCTTCGCTTTCTCCGCGGAAAACTGGAAGCGCCCACCGGACGAGGTCAGCGGGCTTTTTAAATTGGGGGAATGGATTCTCCGTGCGCACCTCGCGCGATTGGAACGTCGTAACGTCCGCCTACGCGTGATCGGCGAACTTTCCGCCCTACCAGAATTTGTCCGGAAGCCACTAGAAGACGTCATCGAATCCAGCAAAAATAATACCGCCTTCAATCTGGTGGTTGCTCTGAATTACGGTGCACGGCAGGAAATCGTCAGTGCTGCCCAAGCGCTTGCCGCCGATGCCCTCGCCGGTCGAATTAAGCCCGAAGAAATCACCTGGGACGTACTCGAATCACACCTGCAGACCTCGGGCATGCCTGACCCTGACCTGATCATCCGTACCTCCGGGGAATTCCGCCTCAGCAACTTTCTCCTCCTCCAATCCGCGTATGCCGAGATCGTCTTCGCTTCTGTTTTCTGGCCAGACTTCGATAAGCAGCAGCTCCAACTGGCACTGACAGAATATTCCAAACGCGAGCGACGCTTCGGCAAGACACGCGAACAAATCCAAACCCCCGCCCAAGCATGAGAGACCGCGCGCTAAGCACCATCGGACTCTGGGTAATCGTCGGTTTTATCATCTTCGTCTTCGGGAAATACGATGTGGCCCAACTTGGCGGCTTCCTACTAGCCCTAAGCCTCGGCCTCGCCGCCCAATACGAGCTTTATCGGATTCTGGAAAAAACGGGCGCAACACCTCGCATCGGAGCCGGCCTCTTCGCCGGAGGCGTGCTCATGACCGCGGTCTTCCTAGGTCTGATCGAGATTACCCCCCTCGCTAATTACCTCGCCCTTGCTTGGGTCGCAGTACTCCTTTCCTTACTGGCACGTCCGCTCGAGAATCGCGAATGGGTCCTTCGCTTTTCCACAGTTTTCGGTGTGCTCTACGTACCCTTCCTACTCTGCTTCCTCGTCGATTTTGCCAAATGGAAGACTCAGGACAGTAAGTTCGGACTTTGGCTTGCCCTCTGGGCCGTCGCTACGACCAAGTTCACTGACGTCGGCGGGCTACTCATCGGAACGCCTTTCGGCCGACATAAAATTGCCCCAAACGTCAGCCCAGCCAAGAGCTGGGAGGGATGTCTTGGCGGCATCGTTTTCTCGATGATTATTGGCGTAAGCGGTGCTGCTGCGATGAACCAGTGGCTGACCGGATTCCACTTCAACCTGCTTAGCGCCGCCCTTTTCTCAATCCCGCTGGCCACCCTCAGCATTCCATCTGACCTCGTGGAATCTTACCTGAAGCGAAGAGCTGACGTTAAAGATTCCGGCGCATCAATCCCAGGTATAGGGGGTGCACTTGATTTGATTGATTCGCTCCTGCTCGTGGCACCTGTCGCGTACCTTTTACTACACGGACTCACAAAGGTGACCGTCGGTTGATGACCTCAAGTGCGCCAGCGATTCATGTGCTGACGGGGCCGACGGCGGTCGGCAAGACGGAGGCGGCGTTATCATGGGCAGAACAAAACAGCGCGGAGATTCTCTCCTGTGACTCCGTCTGCGTCTACCGTGGCATGGATATCGGTTCAGCGAAACCAACGGTCGAGCAACAACGCCGGGTACGTCATCACGGACTCGACCTCGTCGAGCCGTCGGAGCGCTATTCTGTTTCCCAATTTATTGATATGTCGCGCCAAGCGATTGCCGAGGCTCACGGGCGAGGGAATCGCATCCTTGTCACCGGCGGGAGCGGCTTCTACCTCGCGGCCTTTTTTGGTCCGGTCACCGATGAACTGCCCATCAGCGAAGCCATCACCGCCGAGGTGCGTACCCTGCAGCGTCAAGGCATCGAACCCCTCCTCCATCGCCTGCGCCAGGTCGAAGGCACGAAGTTGCCGGACTGGCTCGACCAACAAAACCCCATCCGCGTCGCCAAAGCCTTGGAACGTCGACTCGCCTCTGGCCGCACCCTCGATGCGCTCCGCGACGAATTCCTCGGCCGCAAGGGGCCTTTCGCCGATCACTCGGTAACCTTTGAGCTACTCGAGCGCCCGGACGCCGATCTCCGCACGCGGATAGCCCTCCGCACCCAGAGCATGATAAGTGAAGGGCTCATCATGGAGTCCGAACGCCTCATAGGGCTCAATCTTGACCCCGAGCTAGCCTCGGCTCGTGCCGTGGGTTATCGCGCCACCATGGACTGGCTGCAGGGTGGCAAGCGCGTTGCCCTCGAAGGATTAGTCGAACGCATCAACCTGGACACCTGGGCGCTTGTCCGAAAACAGCGAAAATGGTTCCGCAGGCTAGGTTTAGCTCAGGATTCAGGGCAGATTTAGGCTTTAATCCGCCCAAACCCGCTAAAGAGCAAGAAAAGTGGTCAATAATGCCATTTTTCCGCCTCCTTCCTTGCATGCCATGAAAAAAGGGCCAATTTAGTGCCCGAACCCCTACCCACCTCAAACCATGCCCCTGAAAATCGGCCAGCCCCTCCCTGAAATCACCCTCAAGCAGAAGACCGACGCCGGACTGGTGGACGTCAACCTGCGCCGTAACGTCGGCAAGGGAAAGACCGTGATTCTCTTTGTTCCTCTCGCTTTCACGAGCTTCTGCACCGATGAGCTCTGCAAGGTTAGCGGACTGCTCGACGAATATAAGAAGCTGGGTGCCGATATCATCGCCATTTCCGTCGATAGCCCCTTCGCCCAGGAAGCTTGGGCCAAACAGGCAGGTATCACCCTCACCCTCGTCTCCGACTTCAATCGGGTCGCCATCAAGGCCTTTAAGGTCAAGGACACCCGCGTCATTCCTGAAAAGACGAGCCTGCTCAATGTCGCCAAGCGCTCGGTCTTCGTGGCCGACAAGGCTGGTAACGTGATCCACTCCGAAGTGAAGCGCGACCCGGCCTCGATGCCGAACTTCGCCAAGATCAAGAAGGCCGTCGAAGCCTAAGCGTTAATCAGGCTTATTTGAAGGCGGTCGGGCTTGCCCCGACCGCCTTCTTTGCTTTTGGCTACCTGCCCGACCGCCACCGTCACACTCCTCTCCCTTTACCCACAACTCACCATGGCACTCAAAGACCCCTTCAAAGCCCTTCGCCCCTTCACAGCTGGCGGCAAGACTGGCCAAATTTATTCCGTACCCGCCCTCGAGCAGGCCGGCCTCGGCAAGATCTCCCGTCTGCCCGTCTCGATCCGTCTCGTCCTCGAATCGGTGCTGCGTAACTGCGATGGCGTCGCGGTCACCGAGAACGACGTGAAGACGCTGGCCGCATGGAATGCCGCGAAGCCCGTCGACACGGAAATTCCTTTCGTGGTCGCTCGCATCGTACTCCAAGATTTCACCGGCGTGCCGCTGCTCGTCGATCTCGCCGCCATGCGCGAAGCTGTCGCCAAACTCGGTAAGGATTCCGCCATCATCGAGCCACTCGTACCCGTCGACCTCGTCGTCGACCACTCCATCCAAGTAGACCGCGCGGGCTCAGCCTCTTCCTTCCTCGAAAACCTGCGTCAAGAATTCGGCCGCAACACGGAGCGCTACGAATTCCTGAAGTGGGGCATGCAGGCCTTCAAGACCTTCGGCGTCGTTCCTCCGGCCATCGG
>CAIKRN010000106.1 GCA_903829855.1 uncultured Opitutia bacterium | reverse complement strand
GAGTGGTCGATTGCGTCTGATTCGAAATCAGATGAACCGCAAGGTTCCGGGGGTTCGAATCCCTTCCCCTCCGCCAGGATATATTTCTAGGGGGCACGTGGACACGAGTATCGATGACACGGGGCCGATACATCCTGCCGAAGGGATGAGAACACGGGTTCGGTGAGCCCGCATGGGCGAACAGGCGTTGCCATCGGCAACGGGCGTTAGCCCCAAGCGCAGCGCAGCCAATCCCTTCCCCTCCGCCAGGAGCTTTCTAGGAGGCACGTGGGCACGAGTATCGGTGACACGGGGCCGATGCCTTCAGCCGAAGGGATGAGAACCCGAGGTTCGGTGAGCCCGCACGGGCGAACAGGCGATCCGCACCGTCACTTCTGCGGGCGCAAGCTACGCTCCGAAGTGATTTTAGCCTCTAAGCCGACGACGCGCTCTTTACCTAAGGCCATTTCTTCCGCGGAGACAAAACTCTTTGCAACGGAATCCCGCTGAAGGGGCGCCAGCTCATATTTGACCCGCTCGGCCGTGTAGTCAGCCGGGCTCATGGGCTGCTTGCCGCCCGCGAGCTCATCGGGTGCCGGGATGTCGAACTGCAACCGCTTTCCCATCGGGGCGTCGGCGGCGGCACTAAACCATGCATACGCTTCGCGTAAGTTCGCGGGCGGGTCGCGGGTGATATTATCCGTTGGGAACGGACTAAAGCCCAATGAAAGATGCCAGTAGTAATCCGCGATCCACATCTGCGCCTGCTTGCAGCCCAGGTAAGCGGAAGAGGCCCGCCATCTCAAAGATTCAGCCAAATCCCGCTTCACCCCGAACGCCGTCTCATAGTAACCACCCAGTCGGAATTGAGCTAACTTGTGATTATTGTTCACCGCCTTCGTCATCCATTTCACGGCTTCGAATTTATCTAGCCCCACATTCGGCCGATCGCGGCTTTCGTGCGCATACATCAGGGCTAATTCATACATGGCCTGCGTGTCCCCCAGTTGGGCACTGCCTTTAAAGGCCTCGAATTTCTGGTCCGCGGTGAGTTCAGCTACTTTGGGTACGATGACGATAGGCGGAGGGAGCGGCGCGGGCACGGGCACGACTAACCCGGGCACGACTAACCCGGCCGCGACTAACTCCGCCAAGGTTGGCCGCATGGGGAGCGAGCCCGTGTAAGCCACCGTAAAACTTTCCCGATCAATATATTTACCAAAGCCCGCGCAGTCTTCGCAAAGAACCTCCGTTACCTTGGTCGCGCCGCCCGTTGCTACCATGCCGCTATGGCGTCCCGCGCCGCTGCAATGCTTGCAGGTGGTGACCTTATCAATTTGCAGCGTTGGCTTTTGGGATGCGATAAAAAGCAGAAAGAGGTCGAACGGTAATTTTCCGGTGGGTGTCGCTACGACGCCATTCCGGAAATACTCGCCGTTTTTATCCAAGGAATACTGTGTCCGGAAAGCCTCCCAGATGCCCGGCCAGACCGCCTGGCCCGTGCGGGAGTTAATGTCCTTAAAGTCAAATAACCGTGGCTCCACGGTCCGCGCCTTGACCCTCATCGCATAAAGCGAGAGGTTCGCCATCTCGTCCAGAGCAATCCCGTCTTGGAAAATTCGCACCTGGAGGCCGTCCTCTCGGTAAACCCGGACGATGTAACCATCGCCCCCCTTATATACGGCCGCGAGGGCGCAGAGGCAGGATGCCATCCAGGCAACAAAAAGGAACCGGCTCATGGGTGATTTATATTAAAAGTTAATTATAAATCAACCACCATCGCCATCGTTAATAATGATAGGGGCTATCATGCCCCGACCCAGCCAAGCCGGCCCGAAGGGCTTTATTTGGCGGGCTTCATCATCTGCAGCGTGGCGGTGGCAAAGGCATCACCCATGAGCGCAAAGGTCTTGGCGCACCCGAGGTAATGGTAGCCGGCGTTGGAGGCCCCGCGTTTCAGCATGGCGGCTTCTTCAGGGGAAATCAGCTTGGCCTCGTAATCCTTGAGGTAAGCCTTCTGCTGCGCGTCGCTCATCTGGCCGTCGGCATTGGCGTGGCGCTTACTCTTTGTCCGCAGCTCATACGCCATCTGCCGGACCTTCTCTTTCTTATCTTGAATCGCGCCGAGCGCTTCGTCCCAGAATGCCGCGGTCCGGATGGCGGTAACGTTTCCTTGGAATTCCGGCAGGGCGGCCGGCGCGGCCATGGCTTCGCGGAAGGCGAGATTATCCTCACCGGGAGCTTTGCCACCGACGCCCATGACCCCGATCACAAAGGGCATCTTCGGTACCCCGAGGTCTTTCCGCACATCGCGGATAAAGTCACCCATGTATTCCGAATACTTGGCGAAGCGGTTTTCGGGGCTCCCCTTGGGCAGGCGGGGGTAGAATCCAGAATCCACCATATCGTTGAAGCCCTGCAGCCAGACGAAGCCCGCGATCTCATACCCTTCCTTGGCGTCATAGGCCGGGCAGACGCGCTTGATATCGCCAAGCACGTACTTGGCGTGCGCAATCATCATCCGGTAATACGCCCCGGACTGCTCTTGGGGGTGTTGATTCTTCTCGAGGTCTTTCGCGGAGCGTGGAAACGGGCCAGCCGATGGCGGCCGGAAATCATAATTGAGGGACTTGCCGCCCCAGGCGGCTTTGATGATGAGGACGGGTTCGGCCAAGGCTCGATCCATCGCTAGGCCAAACATGAACTCCGGGCCGATCTTACCGCCATCCTTGGCGGGATCCTGCCGTGAGCCGTAGCCGGCGGTTAACTTGCCGAATCCTTCGCCGTTCTTTTCACCGATCCCAGTGTAGTAAGAAATCCACACATGATCACAGACGGCCGGGGTGCCATTACTCGCACGCATCTGCTTCAGCAATGGGGCGGTGGCTGGGTCTTCGCCGATATAATCAAAGGTCTCTACCCGTGCGTGGCCCTCCATATTCGACTGCCCGACGAGAATGAAGACCTTCAGCGGCTTGGCTTCGGCCAAGGCAAAAAATAGGCCGATGAACAGAGCCAGGGGTAATCTCATGCCCCTTTCTAGGGGGCTGGCTGGCGGACTTCAATCCCCTGCGGGGGCGATATCCGCTGGGTTAGCCTGCAGGATAATGACCCTGCAGTTATGCCCACGAGCACCCAGGATTCGCTGCAAGGCGGCCAACGTGTCGTAATCATTGGCGTAAGCGCAGACGAGCGTGTCGTTCCCGGGGCAGGCCCCATCGACGAAGCGCAGTCCCTCCGCCTCGATGGCGTCCGCCAGCCTGATCTCCTCCCGGTCCGCCCGGAGCCCCCGGATAAGGTCGCGTAAAAAAACCGACGCGGCGGCCTCAGGGGCATTCCGCCGGCACCAATCGGTGACAAAGGCTTCATCCCTCTCGCTATCGATATCCTGATCTAACATCCAAGAGCCCGTTGGCAGCCCCTCGGATTCGATGTATTCCAAAGTCTCCAGTAGGCTGGGCGATTTTCGGCCGATGAATTCCCGCCAAGTCTCCCCATCCTTCCCGCCCTCGGCTTTCTCATCCAGCCGCTCCACATCATCAAGTGCCGTATATTTACCTAGCCCTAATTGCTCCAGAGCCTCGATCACATGATCGTCGCCGTCGGCCTCGAGTTTCAGGCGGTAGGTACGGGTGGGTGGCTCGTCATAGGGCGTACCGTTAAGATACAACGCGTAGCCTTCACGGCCCGACCAGAAGGCGTTTAATTCCTGACCGCCCTTTCCGTAAACGGCCGCTGGATGGACGGGCAGCTGCTTCCCTTGGGTCGCTTCCTTGGTCTCCGCAACCAACTGAAACCAGTCATCCGTGAACAAGGCGACCCCGCCTAAGGTGAGCGCTTTGAGAAAAGTGCGGCGATCGTGACTCATGGTACGGAGATTATATCCACGCTGGCCGTTGGCGTCTAGGGCCCCGCCCGTCATAACCCGCGGGCTAAAATCCCGGGCCAGGGCCGGCTCATTTAAGTTCCTTGGCCGCCCGATCCAAACGGTCGAGCGCCCCTTGCAGGATGAACGTCGCGATTTCTTGATTCGGTAGCCGGAAAGGGCTGGCCACGATGGCTTCGACCGACAGCCGCACGGAAGTTCGGTAGTCATCGGCCAGTTCGGCTTTGACCGCGAGGTGCTCGCGATTGATGTGCCGCAGCAGCGCAGGTAACTCCCCGCCGGCCAACGCGCGATCCACTGGCAGCGTCACACTCACCTTCATGATATCGGGGGACTTCCGAGGGTTGAAGCGTAGCTCGTAGGCATGCTGCCTAAAGGAGAAGCCCAGCACGCATGTGCGATCTGGATCCGCGGGCTGAGGAAGGGCCTTCGTCCACGCTGACTCATCAATCGCCTTCGTGTAGACCATCTGCAACTCGAGCTCCGGAATCATCATAAGAATCTTAAATTGCACGCCCGCTCGGGGGTGGCAATTCCGTTACACTCCGTGCGGCGGCGGGGCACCCCGCGATGCGCAGCTTGTCCGGTGAACGGCGGCCTGAGGGAAGGTTACTTGTCCTTCTTGCCGCCCTTCCCGCCTTTACCGCCCTTCCCGCCGCCGCGTGGCTCCTTCGCATTGGGGTCGTAAGCGGGATTGGGCTGATCGGCGAGGAAGGCGCCGGTCTCCTGCTGCCAGGCGACCAGGAGTTTCTTGAGTTCTTCGACTTTGGCGGGCTCCGCCTTGGCGAGGTCTTTCGCTTCGCTGGGATCCTTCTTCACGTTGTAGAGCTCGAAAGTGGGCCCGGCGAATTTTTCGATCAGCTTATAATCACCGGCGCGCATGAGGCTCATCGGCTCGCCCTTGCCGATATAACAAGGGAAGTGCCAGAAGATGGCCTGGCGGTTGAGCGCGGCGCCAGTGGTGACCTGCTTCATGAGGCTGATGCCATCCATGGGCTGATCCTTCGGCAGCGGCACGTGTAGGGCTTCGTGGATCGTGGGCACGAAGTCCATGCTCAGCACGGGTTCGTCATAGGATTTACCCGCAGGGATGACGCCGGGCCAGCGGATCGCACCTGGGACACGGAGGCCTCCTTCGTAGAGGAGACCCTTGCTGCCGCGGAGCGGATTCACCACGTAAGGCAGGCCACCATTGTCGGAAGTGAAAATCACAAGGGTGTCATTATCGAGGTTAAGGCGCCTGAGCGTCGCCATGATGCGACCGACGCTGACGTCGGCGGCCTCGCAGGTCGCGGCGTACTCCGGCGTGATGCCTTTATCGAGACCGGCGGGAATCTTCTTCTGATACTTCGCGAGCAGCTCCGGCTTGGGGTCGAAGGGCTCGTGGACGGAGTGG
>CAIKRN010000105.1 GCA_903829855.1 uncultured Opitutia bacterium | reverse complement strand
TCGACGCCGCCGAAGACAATCATGCCTTCACCGCGTTGCGTGTAGGTCTGGCAGGCGTCGTAGATTGCTTCGATCTTACCCTCAGGCTGGACTTTCGTGAAGCCGCCTTCTTTGCCTTCCGCCATCAGGTTCTTGACCTGGGTGTTGGCGAAAGTGCCCCGGGTCATGATGCGGTCGTTGCCGCGGCGGGAGCCGTAAGAGTTGAAGTCTTTCTTCGAGACACCGGCGGCGATGAGGAATTTGCCCGCCGGGGTCTCTTCCTTGAAGGCGCCAGCAGGGGAGATGTGGTCGGTGGTCACCGAGTCGCCAAGGATGGCCATCGGGCGCAGCTTCGCGAGCGAAGGCACGGGCGGAGGCGTCATGGAGAAGCCCTTGAAGAACGGAGGCTCCTGGATGTACGTGGACGATTCCTTCCAGCTGAAGCGCGCGCCCGTGCCACCTTGCACGCCCTTCCACTCGGCGGTGGCGTTGGCGAGAGAATCGGCGGCGTACTTCGACTTGAACATCTCGGGCTTGAGGCCGCGGGCGACGTGATCAGCGACTTCGGCCTGGGTGGGCCAGACATCCTTGAGGAAGACCGGCTTGCCGTCCTTGCCCGTGCCGAGCGGTTCACTGTCGAGGTCGATGTCGACGCGGCCGGCGAGGGCGAAGGCGACGACGAGGGGCGGGGACATGAGGAAGTTCGAGCGGACGGCGCCGTGGACGCGGGCTTCGAAGTTACGGTTGCCCGAGAGCACGGAAGCCGTGACGAGGTCGCCTTGTTTGATCGCGCCTTCGATGTCGGCATCCAGCGGTCCGGAATTGCCGATGCAAGTCGTGCAACCGTAGCCAACGAGATTAAAGCCAAGTTGGTCGAGGTAGCCCGAGAGTTGAATCTCGTTCAGGTAGTCAGTGACGACGCGCGAGCCGGGGGCGAGCGAGCACTTCACGTTGGCGTTGACCGTCAGGCCTTTCTCAACGGCCTTTTTGGCAACCAGACCGGCGGCCACCATCACGGAAGGATTCGAGGTGTTGGTGCAGGAGGTGATCGCGGCGATCACGACCGAGGCGTGCTTGAGCTGGCGACCCGTGGTGCCGACGGCGGCGGAGGCGTCGCGAGCGGCGGCGGCCATGCCGAAACCGTTCTTATCCTTCGGGGCAGTGAAGAGCGTGTTGAAAGTGTCCTTGATTTTCGGGAGGTCGATACGGTCCTGGGGGCGCTTCGGGCCCGAGACGCAGGGGACGACCGTGCTGATGTCGAGGTCGATGGTCTGCGTGTAATCGATGCTGCCGGCCTTCGGGATGCCATAGAGGCCCTGGGCCTTGTAGTATTCCTTCACCAATTCGATGTGGGACTCGTCGCGACCCGTCTGGCGGAGGTAGTCGAGGGACTTGTCGTCGACGGGGAAGAAACCCATCGTGGCGCCGTATTCTGGGGCCATGTTGGCGATCGTGGCGCGGTCCGCGAGCGAGAGGGCCTCGGTGCCTTCGCCGTAGAATTCGACGAACTTACCGACCACCTTGGCCTTGCGGAGGATTTCCGTGAGGCGGAGGGTGAGGTCGGTGGCGGTAACGCCTTCGCGAAGGCGGCCGGTGAGATTAACGCCGATGACTTCAGGCGTCTGGAAGTAGACGGGCTGGCCGAGCATGCCGGCTTCGGCTTCGATGCCACCCACGCCCCAACCCACGACGCCGATACCGTTGATCATCGTGGTGTGGGAGTCGGTGCCGACAAGGGTGTCCGGGTAGAAGACGCCGTCCTTCTGGAAGACCAGCTTCGCAAGGAACTCGAGGTTGACCTGGTGGACGATGCCGATGGCCGGAGGAACGACGCCGAAGGTCTTGAAGGCCTGCATGCCCCACTTCAGGAATTCGTAGCGCTCCGTGTTGCGGCCGAATTCTTGACGCAGGTTTTCGAGGAAGGAAGAGGCTGAGCCCGCGCGGTCTACTTGG
>CAIKRN010000104.1 GCA_903829855.1 uncultured Opitutia bacterium | reverse complement strand
TGCGGTCATTGAGATTAAAATCCGCACCGAAGGCGTCGGCGGTTTTGACGGCATCGCGGAACGCATTTCCAGTTTTGAACAGGTGGAGAGCTGCTACCTGATGTCGGGCGGCTACGATTTGCTGGTCGTTGTGACCGCGGACAATCTCTACAAGGTCGCTGGTTTCGTGCATGAGCGTCTGGCCCGAATTGACGGTGTCCAGGGCACCTCTACGCATTTCTTCCTCCGGGCCTACAAGAAGGACGGTTTTATTGTGAATTCCGAAGCCGCGCATCGCGATCAGCCCTCGGTCAGCCCCTGATTCCAGCCTGACCATGGATTCCTCCAGCCGCTTCGTGGCGCGACATGTCGCGTCTTTGCCCAAATCGGGCATTCGCGATTTCTTCGCCATCGTCTCGAAGATGAAGGACGCGGTTTCGCTCGGTATCGGCGAACCCGACTTCGTCACCCCTTACCATATCCGTGAGGCGGCCATCGCCTCGCTTGAGAAAGGGCGTACCTCTTACACCGATAATCGCGGAACCCAGCAATTCCGTGAAGAGGTCTCCCGTTATGTGGCCAAGAACTACGGCCCCGAGTACGATCCAGAGACTGAAATCTTAGCGACCATCGGGGTTTCGGAAGCATTGGACATTCTCCTTCGCGCTGTCCTTAACCCGGGCGATAAGGTGCTCTATCACGAGCCCTGTTACGTGAGTTACGCTCCGAGTGTGGCGCTGTGTCACGCCGAGGCGATTCCCGTCCGCACCGTTTCAGCCGACCAGTTCGCGCTGGATCCGGCGGCTTTGCGCGCAGCCTGGCAGCCTGGCTGCAAGCTACTCGTCATTAATTTCCCGACCAACCCGACAGGCGGAACGGCTGATCGCGCCAAGCTCGAGGCCATCGCCAAGTTCGCCATCGAGAAGGACCTTCTGGTGGCTTCGGACGAAATCTATTCCGAGCTCACGTTTGATGGCGACCACGTGTCCATTGCCTCACTCCCGGGCATGCGGGAACGTACCATCTTCTTGCACGGTTTCTCGAAGGCTTTTGCAATGACGGGCTTCCGTATCGGTTACGCCTGCGGACCCGCTGCCGTCATCGATGGGATGCTTAAGGTCCACCAGTATGGCATCATGTGTGCTCCCATCATGAGCCAAGAGGCGGCCGTCGAAGCGCTCCGTAATGGTCGCGATTCGATGCTCCATATGCGCGATAAATATCGCGAACGCCGTGACTTCATTGTCCGCCGTTTTAACGAGCTCGGCCTGCCTTGCCATCTCCCGCGTGGTGCCTTCTACGCCTTCCCGGACATCACCTCCACCGGGATGGACTCGATGACCTTCGCCCAGAAGCTGCTTGAGCAGCAAAAGGTGGCCATGGTGCCGGGTACGGCGTTCGGCGCCGCGGGAGCCGGCTTCTGCCGTGCTTCCTTCTCGACGAGTTACGAGAAGATTCATGAGGCCGGCGAGCGCATCGCCCGTTTCTTGGACACGATTCGCAAAGGTTGAGCATCCTTGCTTGCTAGCGGGGCAGGTAGGCCCGACTCTTATTTTATGGAACGGAACACAGAAATTTCGCGTGCGGTAGCCATCGTGGGCCGTCCTAACGTCGGCAAGAGCCGCCTTTTCAACCGACTGGTCGGTCGTCGCATCTCAATCGTACACGACCAGCCCGGCGTGACGCGTGACTTGATCACGGCAGATGTCTTCGAAGGCCGCTACACTTTGATGGATACGGGTGGCATCGGTTTGTATCGCGAGGAGCTGACGCCGAAAGTCGTCGCAGAAGCGGTGGAAGAGCAGGTCGACTTCGCCTTGGCCGCCGCGGCCCTCGTCTTGCTCATTGTCGATGCCTCCGAGGGTTGCACGCCCTTGGATATCGATGTGGCCGCCAAGCTGCGCCAGGCGGGCAAGAAGGTCATCGTCGTCGCGAATAAGGCCGACACCGAAGAGCGTGACGGGTTGATGTCCGAGTTCTACGTCTTGGGCTTTGGTGAGCCTCTCCTGATTTCTGCTGAACACGGCCGCGGCATCCCGCAGCTAATGACCCAGATGCTCAAGGCCCTAGGGCCGGAGCCTGAAACGCCGCGCGAAGAGGGCCCTCGCCCCATTCGCCTCGCTCTCGCCGGTCGCCCTAATGTGGGTAAGAGCTCGCTCGGTAACCGCCTGCTGGGCGGCTCCCGACTCATTGTGAGCGAAGTCGCTGGCACCACACGCGATCCAGTGCGCGCGGGACTTTCCCGCACCAAGGCTGACGGATCGAAAGCTAAATTCACCTTGGTGGATACGGCCGGACGTCGCACCGCCAATAAGCGCGACACCCTGGATTTCTTTTCACAGATTCGCGCTGACGAAATTCTGGCCGAAACCGACGTCGTTTTCCTCGTACTCGACGCGGGGCAGGGAGTGACCCGTATTGATAAGCAGCTCGCCGGTGAGCTGGCGCTGCTCGGTTGTGGTATGGTCATCGTGGTCAATAAGTGGGATCTCGCGAAGACGGCTTTCCGCGAAAAGAATATCGATGGTTTCGAAGATGAAGAAGAGTTTCGCTCCAAGTTCCGTTCGGCCATTCGCCGGGAGTTGTTCTTCCTGCCCGAGCCTCCCGTTTTATTCGTTTCCGCGAAGACGGGTTTGCGTTCTGATGACGTTCTTGACGCTGCCGAAGGGGTCTTCACACGTGCGGGCACGGCGATTTCGACGGGCCGCATCAATCGCGTAGTCCAAGATTTGATGACCAAGCGTCCGCCGCGCATGGTTTCCGGTAAGCGCTTTAAGTGCTACTACGTCACCCAGGTTTCCAAGCGCCCGATTCGTTTCCGCCTTTTCTGTAATTCCGAAGAACGGCTCGAGGACGCTTACCAGCGCTTCTTGGTCAAAGGAGTTCATGAGAATTTCGATCTCGCCGGTGTGCCACTCTTCTTGGACATCGTCGGCAAGCCCAAGCAGGGCACCCGTCGCGGCATGGGCACCCCTGGTGCGCCCGTTATGCCCGAAGAAGCCACTCCGCGTAAGGCCGTCGCTAAAGTCGGCCCCAAGGCGGCCGCCGATCAGCCTAAGAAAGCGGTGGGCCCTTCCGGTCCTCGCTTGGGTAAGTCGAAGTCTTCCCGTGGCAAGGCCACCCCGGTTCGCAAGAAATCCTTCACCCGCTGGGATAAACCGCGTTCGCTCAAGGGGCGAGCGGCGCGCCAGGCCCGCAAGTGACGCATGCCACGGAAACTGGTCCTGCTCGGCTCGGATGAGATAGCGTTGGCGGCCTTTGCCGCTGCCCGCGCCTTGCCCGATGTGGAAGTGGTGGCGGTCTATTCGCAGCCCGATCGTCCCGCTGGGCGTGGTCAGGAAGTGCGAGCCAACCCCGTCGCGGCTTGGGCCCGCGCAGAAGGCTTAACCCTATTGCAGCCGGAGAGGCTCGAGGCGAGTGACGCGGAGTCCCTTCGGCAGATGCAGGCTGATCTCGGTGTGGTGATGGCGTACGGTCAGTTATTGAAGGATGACTTTTTGGCGGCGACTCGACTGGGTTTCGTCAATTTTCATGGTTCGTTGCTGCCACTTTTACGTGGTGCCACCCCTGTGGAGGGTGCCTTGGCGGCGGGCTTAAAGGAGACGGGTGTATCCTTGCAGCAGGTTGTCCGGAAATTGGATGCCGGCCCCATTCACGCCTCCGTCAGTACTTCTATTCTGCCCAATGAGGGCAGGGTGGCCTTGCGGGCCCGCTTGGGGGTGCTTGCGGGCGAGCTCGCTACGTGCGCTTTACCCTCAATTTTGGCGGCCACCTCGCTAGCCATGCCCCAGGACGAAGCGAAGGTCACCTATGCACGGCGATTAGCTCGGGCCGACGCGCCTCTGGATTTTCGCCAATCCGCAGCGCAGCTTCAGGGGCGTATCTTGGCTCTAGAGGGTTGGCCGGGGAGTACCTTTGATCATGTGGGGGTGACGCTCAAAGTTGGCTCAGCATTTGCAGATATAGCGATTTCCACCGAAGCCCCCGGTCGCATCCTCGCGGTAGGTCGCGACGGCATTCAGATCGCCTGTGGTTTGGGTTCATTAGTGGTGAAGTCTTTACAACGTCCTGGGGGGAAAATGTTGCCGGCGGCCGAGTTTTTAGCCGGTCATCCGTTAGTCGTCGGCGAGCAGCTGATCAGCGCCGAGATGCCCGCCTTTGTCGCTGACCGTCCGTTTCCACGGTTGCCGAAGGCGTAATCGCTTGATTCGCCCGTCTTGCTGGGGTGTCATAGCATCATGCGAGCCTTGCTAATGTGCCTCCTCTTGGCTGTGGAAGTCTCAGCTCAGCAAAAAGATCTTAAGTTTCAGCAAGTTGGGGGCGGAGCATTTTCGGGGTTCACGGAAGATGCCAAGGCCGAGAAGGCTTGGGAGGTGACCGCTAAGTTCATGAAGCCAGCGGAAGAGGCGGGTTTCTGGGACATGCAAGATCTCAAGGTGCAATCTTTCCGCGACGGTAAATCACGGGCGACTTTTACCAGCCCATCGGGCTTAATGAATCCTGCCCGCCGTGCCGCCCAGGGTTCGGCTCCAGTGCAGGCTGCGTCTGAGGCATTTAACTTGACGGGCACCGGCTGGATTTGGCGCTCCACTTCCCAGGGGGACAGTTTCGCCATCCTGACCAATGTCCTCGCTGTGCTTGATTTGGCTAAGCCGAGCGAGCGGCGGTTACGCCTGCGAGCCAAACGTATGGATGCGAGCCCCGTCACTGGCGGGACATTGATGGTTTTTGAAGGAAGCGTCATCGCCGATCGACTCGGCGAGCGCACCACGTGTGAGCGCTTGGAATGTCTTGTCGGAGATGGCCTCGGCGGAGACTCCTCGGTACGCTCGCTCAATGCCACGGGTAAGGTCGTCCGTACTTTAGGTGCGCAAATCCTGCGCGGCGATACGGCGAAATTCGACACCAAGACGGATACAGTTGAGGTCGTCGGTCATGTCGAAATCGAAGAACCCGAAGTCAAAGGGACGGCCCAGCGACTGCGCCATCAAGCTAAACTGGACTTCACGCAGCTCTTCTCGGGCGACGGTGTCCCCGTCAAACTACACGTGACCCGTATAAAGGAAGAAGCTGCGGATATTTCTGGGGAGACGGTATCCATCCGGCGCGATGCCAAGGCCGGTAGCTCTATCGTCGAAGTCGAGACGAATGCGACTTACAGCTCCCCTCAAGGTTCTTTGACGGCAAGGCATTTAGTCGCCACTGAAGTGCGCGACGGCGCCCGCATTTTAGCCGCTGACGGCGCGGTGAAAGGCGAGGTTGAAGGGTCTGCGTTTGAGGCTGGTAAGGCTCGCTGGGATCGCGCCTTGCGTCAACTGGACCTCGAGGAGCTCCCGCGTATCCGAGATGCGCGAGGCATGGAGGCTGCGGGTTTTTCAATCCGCACCGACCGGCTTAAAGACCGGGTCGAAGTGCGCTCGGGGCCGGGTGTGCGCGCCGCCATACGCTTGCCGGCTGGGGAGGAGGGTGGCGCCCCAGGGTTGGCTGAAGCCAACCAGGTCGTTGTCTTAACGGAAGACGGCGCGATGCAGGTCGAGCTCCTCGGGGCTGTCCATTATGTCGCCGGCCCGGTGACGACAGACTCGGATGTCATGGTGGCCTTCGCGCTGCCCCGCACTCAGCAACGAAAACAGTATGAGTTGAGTAAGGCTATCCTCACGGGACGGGTGCGCTATATCCAGCCAGGCTTCCGATGCTCAGCCGAGCGGATTGATCTCACGCCAGCGGTACAGGTAGAGGAAGTCTTAACGAAAGATGCCCTGAAGGGTCGTCCACGGTTGTTGACGCTTTCCGGCGGGGTTGCCCAGACGCGCCCCCATCTCTTCGTCACTTTCTCGAATGGTAAGAACGCTGAATTTATTTCAGATGCGGACGAAATCCTAACGACGCCGTCGTTGACGAAGTTCTTTCTGCGCGGTGCCGTCGCCATGGCGACGGATGGTACCGATGCGACTTGCGACCTACTGGAAGGGCTGGCAGCGCCTGATAAGGCTGGTCATCAGGTGGCGCGACAGATGATTGGCCGTGGCAATGTGCACGTCGTCGCCGGCGGTTCCTCCGCTAAGGGTCGCACTCTGGAGGTACTCCCTGAGGTGGGCATGGCTAGATTACTCGGCGACGCCCGAATCATCGATAAGTCGGGCAATGAGGGTGTCCCCGCGAAGGAGGTCACCTACGACCTCAATCGTAAGCTTTGGCGGATGGAGTCGGCTCCGGATGAGGTGAATCCCGGTCAGGTTGTTCGCCCCAAGATATTCCTCGGACCCAACTTCACCTTGCCGGAGGTCAAAAACCTCGACAAGGCTCGCTGACCGCTTCCTCCTTATGGCCATGGCTGATAACAGTGAGAAGGGTGTCATTAAGGTGCAGGCTCTCGCAAAGCACTATGACGCAAAAGTTGCCGTACAGGATGTTAGTCTCACTTTGGGTGCGGGCGAAATCGTTGGGCTCCTCGGCCCTAATGGCGCCGGAAAAACCACCACTTTTTACATGGTTGTTGGCCTCGTGCCCGCCACTTCTGGTCGAGTATTCTTAGATGGCCGCAACATCACCTCGATGCCGATGTGGCAGCGAGCCAAGAGTGGTCTCGGTTACCTGCCGCAGGAGGCCTCAATTTTTCGCAAACTAACGGTCTGGGAAAATGTCATGGCAGTGGTCGAAACGCTTAACCTCAGCGCCCAGGAGCGCAAGGATCGCACCATCCAGCAATTGACCGACCTGGGTTTAGAAAAGCTGGCCCGCCAGCCCGCCTTCACCCTTTCAGGTGGTGAGCGACGCCGCTTGGAAATCGCCCGGGCCCTCGCCACAGGCCCACGCTTTCTGTTGATGGATGAGCCTTTCAGTGGGGTGGATCCGATCTCGGTCGCTGAGGTGCAGTCGATTATTCGCAAGCTCAAGGCCCGGGGCATTGGTATCCTGATTACCGACCATAATGTACGGGAAACCCTCTCCATCGTGGATCGGGCCTACCTCATCCACCAAGGTCGGGTACTTGTTTCTGGCACTCCCGCGGACATCGTAAACAATCCTGAAAGCCGCCGCCACTACTTGGGCGAAGGTTTCAAACTCTGACGCCATGTCTGACCCCGCTCCTGATACTCGCCCGGAATCCGTTTCGGTTCGCGAATTTTTCGACTCCTTTAAGGACATGCTGCAAATGGAGCTTCTCGCCGGCGGTGAAGGCTTGGATAACATGATTTCCGAGAAGTCCCTAAACCGTCCGGCGCTCGCCGTGACCGGTTACTTCAAGGAGTTTGCCCACCGTCGCCTGCAGCTCTTTGGCGCGGGTGAGATGGCCTACTTGATGGACCAAAGTGCCACGGCGCGTGAAAAACTCCTCGACGATGTGTTCGCCAAGAAGATTCCGGCTGTCGTGGTTTCGCGCGGATTGCCTGCCGATGACATCCTGCTGAAGATTGCTGATCGCCATCGGGTGCCGCTCATCCGCACGCAGCTCAAATCGAAAGATTTCTCCGCTGAAGCGACGGTCCTCTTGGAGGAGAAATTTGCACCACGGACCAACTTGCATGCAACCCTGGTCGACATCAAAGGTATCGGTGTGCTCCTGCGTGGCGCCTCGGGTGTGGGTAAGAGTGAATGTGCGTTGGCCTTGATCGAACGCGGCCACTCCTTGGTCGCGGATGATTACGTCATCGTCACTTTAATCGCTGACCGGGAATTGCAGGGTACGTCCAAGGAACTTAACCGCGGCTACATGGAGTGCCGCGGAATTGGCATTATCAATGTCGCCTCAATCTTTGGTGTGCGTTCGGTTCGCCGGGAAAAGCGCGTGGATCTCGTTGTTACCTTCGTGCTTTGGCAGCCCGGCATGGATGAGGAGCGCTCGGGCCTCGAGGTAGAGACTTTTGAAATCCTCGGACGCAAGGTGGCTCACATGACGATTCCGGTCCGTCCGGGACGCGATATGGCACGCCTCGTCGAAGTCGCTGCGATGGTGCACGCTCTCCGTGGAATGGGGCACGATTCGGCCAAGGAATTCAGCGACCGGCTCATTCAGTTCATGAGCAAGGACGGCGAAAGAAAGGCCTAAGTCCTTCAGCTCTTCTTCCCGTCCCACCGACAGTCGGCCATGACGCGGAGGCAGACTTCACGTAGGTCGAACAGCGTCGACTCGATATCCTGGGCGGCTTCGGCCGAGCTGAGTTTGGCGGCGCTCGGAATGCCCGCCGTGAGACCGATGGAAAAATTAATCGCGGAGAGGGCGCGCTTCATGTGCACGAGCGCGAGCGGGAGGTCACCGGTATCGGTAGCGTTGATGGCCATGATGACCTGATGCTGGGAATCCCAGAAGGAGAGCATGATGTTCGTGGCTTCCACGGCAGTGATCGCCGGAGAGGACTCGCGACAAAGCCGTTGGAACGAATGCGAAAGCTGGATTCCGAGGGCACGGGACACGACGTAGACCGGATGCTGGTGGATACAGTAGGGCAGGTCTGGCCCTTCATTGTCGTCCTCCAGTACTTCATCAACGGCGTCCCCTGGAGCCCAGTCGGCATTTTCCCAGCCCATGCGGCGGGCGCTAATATCTAAGCGATCGGGTAGGTCCTTGACCTCGGTGTAGTAGGAAAGGAAGCGGGCCACCTCGAGGTCGTTTTTCTGGAGGTAGCCAGCCCAGTCGGCTTCGCCCCAAGAGGCGTTGCCGGAACCTTCGAAGTCGCCCTGGGGGTGGTCGCCATCGTCCATGGGTGGTATCTTTAGGGGGTTTCCGCTGGTTGCAAACCCGTTGTGGCGAAAATGCCTTGTCCCCGTCGCCTCGTCCGTGGCTAATCCGCTATGGCTTTGGACCTCTCTGCTCTGACTACCGCTATCGCGGCAGGACGTGATCTCAGTCCCGCGGAGGCGACGGCGAGCGCCTTGGCCATGGTTGATGCCGGGATTTCTGATGCGGAAAAGGAAGCCTTTCTGCTCGCCCTGTCCCGTAAGGGCGAAACGGCCGCGGAGGTGACGGGTTTCGCGCAGACGTACCGCGACTTGGCTCGCCGGGTTGATTTCGGTACATGGCCGGCCCGCGGGATTGATATCGTGGGCACGGGGGGCGATCGCTCGGGCAGTTTTAATATCTCTTCGGCTAGCTCACTGATTGTGGCCGCTGCGGGCGTACCTGTACTCAAGCATGGCAATCGCTCGGTCACTTCTAAATCCGGAAGTGCAGATTTCCTCGCCGGGCTCGGGGTGACCCTCGAGGCGACCGATGCCCAGTTGTTGAAGGCTATGTCCGAGGCGGGCTTTTGTTATCTCTATGCGCCGGCTTTTCATCCAGCCTTCAAGGCTGTGCTCGGGGTGCGCAAGAAGATTGCTGAAAGCGGAACGAAGACGGTCTTCAACGTCCTCGGGCCTCTAATCAACCCCGCGCGTCCTGCCTATATGGTCGTTGGCGTTTATGATGAACGATGGGTTGAACCTTTGGCTGCCACCTTAACTGAGCTCGGCGTTAAGCGCGGCTTGGTCACCCATTCGCGGGCCGGTGGCGGCATGGATGAAATCACGACGACGGGTGAGGTGCGCGTGCGCGGTTGCGGTGAGCTTGCCACGGTCGATGCTGTTTGGTTGCCGGGCGATTTCGGCTTCAAGGCCTGCACGGTGGCTGATTTGCGCGGAGGTTCGCCGGAAGAAAACCTCGCGATGTTTAGTGACTTACTGGTGGGGGCGGTCTCCGACGGCTTGCTGGATACGCTTTGTCTTAGTGCCGGTGCCGCACTCTGGGTTGCTGGTAAATCGAAAGACCCCTCCGAGGGGGCGACCCTTGCTCGCTCAATTATCCTCAATGGCGCCTTGCGCGACGAGGCTCGCCGATTGCGCGAAGCTTATCGGGTAGCGTAATTAGTGGGCTAAAACGAGGGCGAGGGTGCGCTCTGTCGCTCCGCGGTTTCCCTGATGCCAGGCAGCGCCGTTCTGTCCGACCTCGGTGCGTCGGCGTCCATCGGAACAAAGCTGGGCAATGCGTATTTCCAGTTGCTCTACGTTTTCGACGCGAAAGGCCGCCTGCGTTTGTTCGAGTCCTCGGCAGATGTCGCGAAAGTTGGTCATCTTCGGTCCGTAGACCATCGCCACGCCTGCGGCCGCGCACTCAATCGGGGTCTGGCCACCTTCGTGCGGAGGCAGGCTCTTGCCGCAGAAGGCGATATCTGCCGCCCGGGTGAGCCGCCGGAGTTCGCCCGTGGTGTCGGCCAAGTGGATGATGGTGTCGGCGGGGGCGCTCGTCCCTCCGGTGGAGCGCTGATGCCACGCCAGACCGCTGGCGCTGGCTTCGGTGGCCACTTCGGTCCGGCGCTCGGAGTGGCGCGGGACGAGAAGTAAGCGTACATCAAGTTGGGCCGCACGGAGCTCGCGGACGATGCGGATGAGCTGGGTCTCTTCGCCCTTCCAAGTCGAGGAGCCGAGGATCACTAAGGTTTGGGGATTTTCACCGAAGCCGAGCTCGCGGCGGAGTTGAGCACGCTCGGCGGCGGACATCGGAGCGTCGCCCGCCACGTCGAACTTAAGATTACCTGTGAGAACGGGCGACGCACCTAAAGTCCGGAAGCGACGAAAGTCCTCTTCGCTTCCGGCTCCGATGGATTGGAAGTGGCTGAGTAGATAAGTGGAAATGCGCGGGAAGCGCTGATGCCGCGCAAAAGATTTATCGGAGATGCGCCCGTTGATAAGTAAGGCAGGCACGCCGCGGGCACGGGCTTGGGCGAGGTGTTCCGGCCAGAGTTCACCTTCGACCAAGATAATCTGGTCGGGCTGGATCCGCCGCCAGGCGAGGACGCTGCACGGCCAGAGGTCGGAGGGGAAGATGCCGATTCGGTCCGCCACGGTGAGGTAGCGTTCGAGGGCAAGCCGGTAGCCGGTGCTGGTCGTAGTCGTCAGGATGATCTCCGCCTTGCCAGACTGTTGCAGAGCCTTCAGGAATGGGCCGATGGCCTCGATTTCGCCGACCGAGACGGCCTGAATCCAGACCCGGCGCTTCCCTGGTGTCTTCGGTGGTAATTTCGGGAAAAACCCCAATCTTTGGCTGAATCCAGTGCCGTAGCCGCCCCGGCGCAGCATCCTCCAGGCATAGTAGGGGAGGGCTGGGATAAGCAGCAGTGGGAAGAGAATCCGGTAGGCCCAGGACATCAGGATAGGGCGAAAGTGCCATCCCCGCTGGCCCTGTCAGTTCCAAAGCAGGGGCTTTGGGTCGATTTTCCCGCTTGCACCGAGCGGTTAGGGGTGTTTGAACCCACTTTCCACCGTTTGAAGCGACCGCCGATTGCTTCGAACATAAAACCAAAAAACTAGTCAATACACAGATCCAATGTCCCCTCCTTCGGCAGGAATCGGGATACGGAGCCAAATACCATGAACATCACAGTCAAAGATCTCCTCGATGCCGGCGTCCACTTCGGACACCAAACTCGTCGCTGGAACCCCCGCAGCCGTCCGTACATCTTCGATCACCGCAACGGTGTTTCGATTATCGACCTTGAGAAGACGCACGCGTGCCTCGTTGCCGCTGCCGCCTTCATTGAGGATGCCTCTGCCAAGGGCAAGGAAGTGCTCTTCGTTGCCACGAAGCCGCAGGCGCAGGAAGTTGTCCGTCAGGCTGCAAAGTCGACTGGCATGCCCTTCGCCGTGAATCGCTGGCTCGGCGGTACGCTCACCAACTTCGCCACCATCAAGCGCTCGCTTGATAAGTATCGCACCTACCTCCGCATGGAGCAGGACGGTTCCCTCGCTAAGATGCATAAGAAGGAAGCCGCTGCTGTGAAGCGCGAGATGTCCCGTATGCAGCGCAACTTCGAGGGCCTCCTCGAATACCGTGAACTGCCTGCTGCGATGATCGTCATCGACACCAAGCTGGAAGAAATCGCCGTCGCTGAAGCCGTCCGCCTAGGCATCCCGGTGATCGGTCTCTGCGACTCTAACTCCGACCCGACCCTCCTTAAGTTCCCTGTCCCTGGTAATGATGATGCCGCGAAGTCAATTCGCCTCATCGTCGAAGTCCTGACTCAGGCCGTCCAGACGGGCCTCGCTCGCCGCAAGGCCGTGACCCAGGATCGCAAGACGGTCACCGTGGTTTCCCGTCAGGATTCCTCCGAGTCCATCCAGCCCGAAGTGAACATCTCCGATGACGCGATGAAGATCGCTAACGAGGTTCCTGAAGTCGTGGAAGGTGCCGCTCCTGCCAAGCGCCCCAGCCCTCGTAAGTCTAAGTAATCTAGCCATGTCCGCTATCACCGCTCAGACGGTTAACGATTTGCGCCAGCGTACTGGCGCGGGCCTGATGGACTGCAAGAAGGCCCTCACTGAATCCAACGGCGACATGGAGAAGGCCGTCGAGATTCTCCGCATCAAAGGTGTCGCCACGCGCAACAAGAAAGCCGATCGCAAGGCCAGCGAGGGTATCCTCGCAGTCCAGGTCGCTGCCGATGGTCGTGCGGCCACGCTTCTCGAGCTTAATTGCGAAACCGACTTCGTCGCCAAGAACGAGAACTTCATCGCTCTCGCTAAGGAACTCGTTGGTCAGGCCGCGACGAACGGCGTCACGGGTCTCCTTGAGCAGCCGTACCATGCCGATAAGTCGCGCAAGGTGAATGATTACCTCAACGATCAGGTCCTGAAGATTGGTGAGAACCTTAAGGTTTCTCGTGTGTTGAAGTTTGAAGCTACTGGCGTGGGCCGCGTTTCGGCTTACGTCCACACGGGCGCCAAAATTGCTGTCCTCCTTGAGCTGGGTCTCCAGACGCAGGGTGCGGCCGCGAACCCTGAAGTGGCTGAACTGGCTCGCCAGCTCGCCATGCAGGTCGTCGCAAACAATGCCCGTTTCGTTCGCCGCGAAGATGTCTCCGCTGATGTCGTCGCAAAAGAACGCGAAATCGCCTCCGAGTTCACCAAGTCTGAGGCCGATAAGGCCATCGACGAAGCCAAGCGCATCGTCGAGGACTATAAGGGCCAGCTCGTTGAGCAGAAGGCTGCGAATGACGCCGAAGCGATTGCCGAACTCGAGAAGCGTATCGTCGTTGGCGAGAAGCAGATCATCGCAGCCGAATCCCGCAAGAAGGGTCAGATTGCGAACATGGAAAAAATCGTCGCCGGTCGCGTCGACAAGTTCTTCGCGGATGCTTGTCTGCTTGAGCAGGCTTACTTCCGTGATCCTGAGCAGAAGATTCTCCAGCTTCTTGCCGCCGCTAAGGGCAAGGTCGGCGAAGAAGTCTCCATCGTTCGTTTTGCCCGCTTCCAGGTGGGTGAGACCGACGCCGAGTAAGCTTCAGTCCTAAAATGGCTTAACAGGGCCGGCTCCGCGAGGAAGCCGGCCCTTTGCTTTACATACTCGCCCAGCGGGGTAGTCTGTCGGGGTGCAGTTTCGTTCCGATATCTTTTGGAAATCCGCCCGCGGTTGTTGTCCGGATTGCGGCGCCCGTGTCCGTGGGGCGGATGATCGGACCGGTCTTTTGGCCCGCCTCTGGAATACGCCGGCCTCATGCCCGTCCTGTGGTTTGGTTCTGCGACGCAAGGAAGGCTTCTTCCTCGGGGCGATTGTTTGGAATTACGGTCTAACGGCCTTCGGCGTGTTGCCGCTCATCATGTTGGCATACCGGCTGGGCTGGCTTGATCGCGAGGGGATGGTGCGCTTGGCAGTCTTGGCGATTTTTCTCGTGCCGCCCCTTATTCATGCGTTGGCGTGGCGCCTGTGGGTTGGCACGTATTACGCCTTCTTGCCGGACCAATTGCCATCCGGCGGACGGCGCCTTGACGATTGATTAGTTCCGGCGTCCGGCCATCCGGGTCACTAACTCGATCAGGAATTCGCTGTCACTTTGGCTCGCTCGCAGGTGGGTGATTGCTTCCGCCGTGAGCGCATCAATCCGTTGACGGCCAGCGGCGAGGCCATGGAGGCTCGCGTAAGTCATTTTTCCATTCTGCACATCGGCGCCCACGGGCTTACCGAGTTGGGTAGCATCCGCGGTCAGGTCGAGTTCGTCGTCCACCAACTGGAAGGCGATACCCGCTGCCCGGCCGGCTTGGCGAAATCGTTCCACGTCGGCAGGGCTGGCGCCGCCCACGAGTGCGCCCATCGCGAAAGAAGCGCTGAGCATCGCGGCGGTCTTACCGAGCAGAATATATTCGAGGCGATCAGTGCTGGGACCAGCGGCCAGGCCACCCATGTCTTCGGTTTGTCCACCGACGAGCAGGGTGGATCCCGCCGTGACGGCGAGTTCGCGCACGAGGTCGGTAGCGAGAGCGGGATTAGCCGCGTAGCCGGTGGCGATTAATTCAAAGGCCAGTGGTTGCAGCGCATCGCCGGCGAGTAGGGCCGTGGCTTCGTCAAAGGCTTTATGGCAGGATGGGCGTCCGCGGCGCAGGTCCGAATTATCCATGCACGGTAGGTCGTCATGAATCAGCGAGTAAGTGTGGATGCACTCGAGGGCGGTGGCCGCATAACGGGCATCGGCGCTGGGCGAGAAGGCCGCGGCGGAAGCGAGGCAGAGCACGGGTCGGAGTCTTTTGCCTCCAGCGTCCAGTGAATAGCGCATGGCCGCGTGTAGGCGGGCAGGGCGCGCATCAGCAAGGGGGGTGAGATCGCGAAGGGCGTTTTCGGCCTGCTGCACCAAGGCCTCGTGCCTGGACTGGAACAGCTTCGCGTCCACGGCTTATTCCGGGTCGGCGCCCAGTTTGAAGAAGGTGGCCGTACGACCGACGGAGCCGATGACTTCGCTCTCGGTAAGCTTAGCCAGTTCCTGAGCCTGGGTATCCATCGCTTCCCGTTCCGCGGTAAAGCGTACTTTAACCAGATCGGCATTACGGAAGGCCTCTTCGAGCAGGTTGGCGATGCCGGCGTTGATGCCCACCTTGCCGACGAATACCTTTGGGTCGAGCGTCTGGGCGAGGCTTCGCAGTTTGCCGCGTTCGGCGCCAGTGAGGCGGGGTTTGTCGTCAGAGCCAGATTCCATGCCCCCATTTCGCTTTTGCAGGGCAGGGGAGTCAACGGGCTAATCCGCTACCTGCCCCCCTTGTGGTTCTAGATGGTCTAGGCATAGTGGCGGTGATGAGTCATGGAGTGAACACGCAGCGGCCTAAGCTGATGCCAGTCGCCTCAGTCGTTCCAGAAGTAAAGCCACTCGACCCGGTGGTCGTTCACGTGCGTTGCGCCCCTCATTATTCTCACAGTCTGAGAATCTGGCCGAGCACCTTTCTCCTTGATCGCGATTCTGCACACACGAGCGCGCTGGTCGGGTTTGAGAACATCTCACCGTATCCCGAATGGATGCCCGTGCCACCGGGACGGGTGCATCAGTTTACCCTCTATTTTGCGCCAATGCCTAAATCCGTGAGGGTCTTCGATCTCTCGGAGATCATTCCCGAGCCGAGAGGGTGGCATTTTCCGGGTATTGGTCGGAATGATGCGGACGTCTATTGGCTCGATTTACCCAACTAGACCCCCTGGTCTACGGCTGACGGAAAACGGGCGAATACCTCGTCCTTTAGGGGGGTAGTTCCTTCTTGCTAAGCCGGGGGTCGACTGTCATTTCCCTTGGTTATCTTCGTTAGGGAGAGGGGCGGAGCCCTTCTCACGCTGGTCGGTAGGCGAAAGCCTATTCCAGACGGATAGTCCGGCCAAACGGCGGGGCTTTCGGGAATCTCTCCCAAGTCGGCCATCAAAACCCAAAACTAACCACCACCATGTCAGTCAATAAGTCTGAAGTCATCAAGAAGCACCAGCAGGACGCTAAGGACACCGGCTCGCCCGAAGTCCAAGTCGCTCTGATTACCGCCCGCGTCACTCACCTGACCGAGCACCTGCGTACCCACCGCAAGGATTTCCACTCCCGTCGCGGCCTGATCATGCTGACGAATCGTCGTCGCAAGCTCCTCGCCTACCTGAAGTCGAGCGACTTGGACCGCTATAACGCGCTCCTCGCCAAACTCAATCTTCGCAAGTGAACGGCGCCTGCGGGCGCATCTGTTCACCACGCGTCCCAGCCTAGGCTGGGACGTCCGTTTTTCACCCACCCAAACAAACCCGTCGGGCAATTCCGCCTGACACAACGCACAACAAGCAAAACACACCATGAAACAGAAACACTCCGTGACCATCGAAGAACTCGGTATCACGATCAACACCGGCTCCATCGCCCGCCTCGCCAACGGCGCCGTCACCATCAGCAAGGGAGAAACGACGCTCTTCGTCTCGGCTACCGCCGCCGAAGACCTACGCTCTCCTGACCAGGACTTCTTCCCCCTGACCGTCGACTACCGCGAGAAGTTTGCCGCCGCCGGACGCTTCCCGGGTGGTTACTTCCGTCGCGAAGGTAAGCCTTCCGATAAGGAAATCCTGACCTCGCGCCTTTGCGATCGTCCCCTCCGCCCGCTCTTCCCTGAAGGCTTCCTCAATGAAGTCCAGGTGATCGGCCTCCTCCTCTCGGCTGACCAGATCAACGACTCCGACGTGCTCATGGTGAACGGCGCTTCCGCCGCTCTCCTTTGCTCCGACATCCCGTGGAACGGTCCGATCGCGGGTATCCGCCTCGGTCGCGTCGCCGGCCAGTTCGTCGTCAACCCGACCCACGAACAGCAGTATGAGTCCGACTTGGACCTCATCTATGTCGGCAACGAAAGCGACATGATGATGATCGAAGGTTCGGCCGACCAGCTGCCGGAAGCCGACTTTATCGCCGCCCTCGAGTACGCTCAGAAGGCGATCCAGCCAATCATCGCCGCTCAGCGCAAGCTCGCCGCAATGTACTCCAAGACCAAGCGCGTCTTCCCGCTCGTGGTCTGTGAACCTAAGGCCCTCGCCATCTGCGAACGTGTCGCCGGTGAAGGCGAACAGCTCAAGAAGGCCATCTTCCTCGCTTCCAAGAAGGAACGTGGTGATGCCGTTAAGGCCGTGGTCGAAAAGGCTAAGGCTGCCTGTAAGGCTGAACTCGGCGACGTCTTCGACTCTCGCCAAATCAAGATGGCTTTCGAGAAGCTCCAGGAAAAGGTCTACCGCAACGCCATCATCCAGAGCGGCGAACGTGCCGACGGCCGCAAGCCGCTGGATCTCCGTGCGATCTCCTGTGAAGTCGACGTGCTTCCCCGCGTCCATGGTTCCTCGCTCTTCCAGCGCGGCGAAACCCAGGGTCTCGTCCTCGCGACCCTCGGCACCTCCAAGGATGCCCAGGAAGTCGACGCCATCACCGGCGGCCCGAGCAAGCGCTCGTTCCTCCTGCACTACAACTTCCCGCCCTTCTCGGTGGGTGAGACCGGCCGTTTCGGCATGACCTCCCGCCGCGAAACCGGCCACGGTAACCTCGCCGAGCGCTCGCTGCTCTCCGTCCTGCCTTCCGAACAGGACTTCCCGTACTCCATCCGTCTCGTCTCCGAGATCATGGAGTCCAACGGCTCCACCTCGATGGCTTCCGTCTGTGGCGGCACCCTCGCTCTCCTCGACGCCGGCGTGCCCATCAAGGCCCCGGTCGCCGGTATCTCCTGCGGTCTCGTGACCGAAGACGCCGCCGGTAAGATCGTGAAGCACCGCGTACTGACCGACATCATCGGCGCCGAAGACCACTACGGCGACATGGACTTCAAGATCTGCGGCACCCGCGAAGGCATCACCGCCTTCCAGCTGGACCTTAAGATCCACGGTCTCCCGATGAGCATCGCCAAGGAAGCCATCGCCCAGAACAAGGTCTCCCGCGACGCGATCCTGGACATCATGGCCAAGACCATGCCAGCCACCCGTGCCGAGCTGAAGCCCTGTGCCCCTCGCACCCACCGCATTAAGATTCCGTCCGATAAGATCGGCGCACTCATCGGCCCAGGCGGCAAGAACATCAAGCGCATCACGGAGTACACCGGTTGCCAGCTCGACATCGATCAGGACGACTCCGGTTGGGTCACGATCTTCGCAACCGATGGCGAGTCCCTCGCCCGCGCGGTCAACGAGGTCAATCTCCTCTCGGCTCAGATCGAGATCAACAAGACGTACAAGGGCATCGTCCGTTCGGTGAAGGAATTCGGCGCTTTCGTCGAATGCCTCCCCGGTCAGGAAGGGCTCGTCCACGTCTCCGAACTCGCTGACTTCCGCGTTAACAGCGTCGAAGACATCGTGAAGCTCGGCGACGAAATTATCGTCAAGTGCGTAGGCATCGACGACAAGGGTCGTGTGCGTCTCTCTCGCCGCGCCGCCATTGCTGAGAAGGAAGGTCGCGAATACGCTCCTGCCCCTAAGCCGATGGATCGCCCTCGTGGCGACCGCCCAGACCGTCGCTAAGCCTCGGTTGAACGAACAGACAAGGCCTCGGCTCACCCCGGGGCCTTTTTTGTGCCCGCTGGCGAAGGCCTTACTTCGAGGGCTTGTCCGACGCCGTCACCCTTTCGAACCAGTCGCGCGCGGCGTTCGTCTGGGGGCAGTCGCGCAGGAGCCAGCGGTCGTTGTG